>JAYKJC010000282.1:0-6733 GCA_035285885.1 Leptolyngbyaceae cyanobacterium
AAACAGCCCTGCGTCATTTGCCCCAGGTGCATCTTGAAGGGGCGATCGCCCGTCGATGGCGCATGGGCCAAAAGATTCCCATGCATTCTCCCCCCCTTGAAATAAGATCTGCTTCGGACGCATCCCACCCCAGTTCTTTAGATTTTCTCCCCGCCATTGTTTCTGTATTTGAGGAGGGCGATCGCTTTCTTGGCGTCGGTGAGTATGTTCCGTTGGCAGACGGTGCTGCTGAGTCAGTCCACTCTAATGATGCTCACGCAGTCAACCCAGATTCGGCACATCAGACTTCAGAATCCATGCTCTTGCGGCCTCGCATGGTCTTTGTTCCTGTCTAATCTCCCTAATCTCCGTCTAACACCAAATCCTCATCCATACACTCCCGAAATCCAAACCGAACCAAAAGGCAGCGCGCGAAGCGCGCCGCCTTTTGGTTTTTAGGGATTAGACAAAACGGATTTGGGATAGAATCCCCGTTTCCCGGATTACAGGAGATCGTCTAGGGGGTCCTCCAACGAAAAGAAGGGCATGTCAGGAGGTAAGACTGACTTGTCGAGGGACACCTTATAGCTTTCTCGCTGGGTCATCATTTCCATGGCGATCGCCTCGATCCGCACTTCCATCGCTCCGAGAGGAATCGTGAGCTGGGTTTTAGCCTGCATTAGGTTGCTGTCGTCAAGGCTGACAAAATCAGCCAGCCATCGGGGCCCATCAAGCAGGGTGCGCGTGTGCCGATCTTGAATCCAGAGCTTAACGAAGATGCGGGGGCCAAGCTTCGGCAACGTAACAGTGAGGTAGAACGACTGTCCCGCAATGATTTCATTATCCAAACATTCGATGGTCGGGGTCGGCACCTCCACATCATTGGGCAACACCGAGTAAGGTGTCAGCGGTTCCGACGACTGAGGCGCGTCGCCCCTTCTAGGTTTATCCGCGACCCCAATGGGCTCAAGCGCAGAAAGTTCATCCAATGATGCAGAGGCATGCGCAACGGAGTCAGAAACGTCCGACGGTGCTTCATCTGAAGTCAGGGGTGGGGCGATCGCCCCTTCATTCCCTCCATCCGCTTCATTCTCTTCATTCCCTTCATCCTCTTCAATCCCCTCAGAAGCATCCTCCGTCCACGGATCAGGAGCATCACCCACCTCCTGGGCATCAGTCAAGGACGTAGGTGCTTCAGGTGACTCAACTGGAGAATAGGCGCGATGTACAGTCCCAGCATGTTCTGGCGTCGATTCCTCTAGCAATGCATCGGTGCCGAAGGGGTCCCAGTCGGCTGCATCGTCTTCTTCATCCTCATCATCTGCATCAAACTCGTCAAACGGATCAGAATCGTCTGAATAATCTGGAATGAACTGCTGCGCCAGATTAGCCGTCCCTCGATAGGGCGTGTCCGCCCGAAAATCATCCTCCTCAGGCTCGTCAAGCAAGTCAAACGGATCGATGTCGTCGTATTCAATCCGCTGAGAATCCGTCAGTTGCTCATGAGTCATCTGGGCGACATGCTCAAGATGATTCACCGTTTCCCGGAAGGGCTGAGGGTTTAAGAACTCTTGATCGACCACTTCTTGATTTGCCCGTTCCTGCTCCGCGATGTCATCGCTCACCACCCACGCCCCAGCCTCATCCTCACGGGGAGCATCACGGCCTTCTGGAGCCGAGAATGAGAGATTCTCGTCAACGGAACTCGACGATAAATCAAAGGGGGAATCGGCTTGTGAATCAGATTGTGAATCGTCGAGCTGAGAATTCTCAAGAGAATTCTCTTGAGGGTTCTCAAAAGTATTGCCCTGAGGAGGGTCTGACTGTTCAGCATCCAGGGGGTCTGGTTGGGGCTCGGCGCTCAGCTCAGCAGCAGCCGTCTCATCAGAATGCTCGTCGCTCCCTTCTGACTGAGAATCACGGTCTGGAGCATCAGAAACGTGCGCGTGATCAGAAGGTGAGGGTTCATCCACCGGGGGAGCCCCCTGAAGCACATCAGGAGACAAGCCAGCCAGCCCTAAAATGCTAGAGGCTAAGCTTGTGGGACTTTTGACAAAATCAGGCAGATCCAGGGGTGGGCGATCGCCATTCATCGGTCTCGCTTGATCAGAAGGCACGGGAGGTTCCGCATCCTCTTCTTGAGCGGGAGATGCAGAGGGGTGCGAGATCCGGAAGGAGGGCGTCTTCTCATGATCGGGTGCAAGTGCGCGTTTGTCGGTAGATTGCATAAACGGCGGGAGAGAAGTAGAGGCTGAAGCAGCGGATTTCGCCTGTAGCTGAGCAGCAGACTGAGACTGATCGGCGGCAGATGGCGGAGATTGCTCAATCGCTGGTGATTCAAATGAAGGCGATTCAAATGAGGAGGACTCGGGTTGTTCTGAGGCCAGTTCGTTATCCGAAAGAGTCGTCACCACAAAGGTTTGAGTCGCCACGGGGCGAGCAGACGGCGCACTGGATGCATAGAGAAACGCCTCGCCCAGCATTACGGTGGCATGGGTTGGCAAAATTTCTGACATTAAGACGTGAAAGGGAGTAAGCGCATCGGGAGACAGCGTGATTGGATGAATGGTGTCGCTCAAACGGGTGCCTGTCTGCGGGTCTGTCAGGTGGACGCGCATCGATAAAGCAAGGGCGGTTGATTCTGGAGAAGAATCGGCGTTCTCAGGGATGTTTGGATGATTCTCAAGGGATTGAATCGCTCCTGTTAGAACAAGCTGGCGATCGCCCCCCAAACTCCAGGCGTCATAATCCAGCCGAATCTGAAGGGTAGGCAGTGGGGCAGTCTGTTCTGTTGAGAATTGAGCGTCGGCGTTGAGATCGCTGAGAATCGTCAAATCATCGTCGGGCAGCGTAAATAACGCATCGTCCTCACTGTCGTCCGTCTCATCCGCCGCAAGCCGCTCCAGTGTCCCCAGCGGATCGTCCGTCAGGAATTGCAGAGACTCCTCAATGGAGGAGTCAATGGACGATTGAGACGAATCATTGGGGTGAGGCGAAGAAGAGGGGGGAGCGCTGTTCATCCGCTGACCGATCGAGGCCAAAATCTCCTCTGCAATCGAATCAACCGTTTGAAACACATTGGCAATGTCATCTCGAATATCCGGGGATAGAGAATCGAGATCGATGGGCAAATCCTTGGGAAGCTCAGGGCGAGGTGCCCCGACAACGGACGATGACGGTCTCTGTTGCTCAGTCTGGTGCTCAGGTATCGGCGGACTCTCAGTGGAGTCTTCTGCCATTGTCAAGAGCTGGTTAGGATCTAACTGCTCCAACAACTGCTGAATTTGGTCAAGCGACATGTCGGAAAAGTTGGGAACGCCAGAAGACTGACGGTTCGTTTCCGCAGGGCTGGCTTCCGAAAGAGACGTGTCGGTCGCATTGGCGGTCTCTCCAGCAGCAGAGTCACCAGCGGCAGAGTCACCGCCAGCAGAGTCACTAAAAGCAGAGTCGCTAGAAGCAGAGTCGCCAGAAGCAGAGTCGCCAGAAGCAGAGTCGAGTGAGGCAAAAATAGATGCGAAAGTAGACTCTACAACAGGCGGCTCCGCAGGCACACTTTTCAGCTCATGATGGTCGTGGTTGGGCTGAGCCGACAGGTCATTGACCAGGTCTCCCGGCTCCACAGACGCATACTCGGGTTCAAAGTCTTCAACATGATGAGCCGTATCTTCAAGCACCTGGAGTTGAATCTGGTGCTGCCACGGGTTTGGAGGGGTTGATTCAGAGGTGTTCTGCCGGGATGGGGGAGAGGAACACTGAATTCCCCACTTGCCATTCCGGAGGGCGGTAAACGGCATCACCGCCACAAGTCCCTGTGCATTGGTTTGACTCGTGCGCTTGTGAGTGCGACGACGAGGAGGCACCGAATCTAAATCCAGGTAGCTGATGCGAATGTCAATCGAAAGGTTGGGCTGGGGCGATCGCCCCATGATGCGATAGCGGCCTTCCAGAATTTCCACTTCAGATGACTCGATTGGCAGCCACGAGCGATCGCCCTCACGTTGGATTAGAAATTCAAAAAAGCTCATGACAACCTCTAAACCATGCTCCGACCACTGAGCAAAACCTGACTCACAGAACCCGACTCAACGGTTCTAACTCACAGAACCCGAATCACAAAAATAGCACCGCTATCTCCACGAAAAAGCCGAATTGAGAAATCGATCGAATGCACCCAACCTAACAAAACTTGCTCAACGGTTTTATACACATACATCGTGAAGGATTTTTTTAGTTTTGTCCTGTTTATGGAAAAGAGTTGTTACAGGCGCTTTACAAACACGGGCATCAACTTTTTGTTCAGCAATTAGGGGGGCGCACCCACAATCACGGTCTGTCACAATACTCTCAGTGGGTTTGGAGAGGAATCTTGGCAACAATTTTACGAACATGGAGCTATCAATACCAGTGGTTGTATGATGCGATCGCCCGACTCAGCGCCTTAACCGTCGGGGGAGAACAGCGCTTTCGACAACTGGCCCTACAAGGCTTGGAGATTCAGCCGGAGACGCAGGTGTTGGATTTGTGTTGTGGCAGTGGTCAGACCACACAGTTTTTGGTGGAGCGATCGCACCACGTCACAGGACTAGACGCCTCCCCCAAGTCCATCACGCGAGCCCAGCAGAATGTCCCAAAAGCCAGCTACGTCGAAGGCTGGGCCGAAGCCATGCCCCTCGCCGATGGGCAATTTGATGTGGTGCATACCAGCGTTGCCCTGCACGAAATGACCGACGACCAACTGCAAAAAATTATCAGCGAAGTCCATCGCGTGCTCAAACCGGGGGGATTCTTCACCTTTATCGATTTGCACCAACCCAGAAATCCCATCTTTTGGCCAGGCTTAGCCACGTTTATGTGGCTGTTTGAAACGGAAACTGCATGGCGGTTTATCCAAACTGATGTGGGCTCATTGCTGACCAGGCAAGGATTTCAGATTCATGCCTCTCATCTCCATGCGGGGGGCAGTCTTCAAATCATCCAGGCCCAGAAAACCTAGGGTCTGCTTTAAAGGGTTGTTTTTTCGTGCGCTTTGCGCACGAAAAAACAACCTTTTCAGCTAGTTTTAAAACACGCCCTAGTACCGTTTGGCGTAAATTTGCCTCCCATTAGCCCTCACCCTAAATCCCTCTCCTAAGTTTGGGAGAGGGACTTCAAACTGCTCGCTCCCCTTCTCCCAAAACCGGGAGAAGGGGCTGGGGGATGAGGGCAGGCCGGTATCGAGACTTATACCGTGGAGTACTAGTGCTGCCTATCACCGAGCAGATCCCGCCTTTCTGCGCCTCACCGTCTATCGGCGTCCCTCCAGCCAATAGCTATCCATCATTCCCCGACCTTTCACATCAATTTCTCCACGAGGCTCAAGAATGTAGCGCTCGTTAAGCTGTTCATACACCGCATGGGTGACTTGAATGCGATTTGCACAGCCCTGCGACTCCATGCGACTGGCGACGTTCACCGTGTCGCCCCAAAGATCGTAGATGAATTTCTTGATGCCGATCACCCCGGCAACAACCGGGCCAGAGTGAATGCCCACTCGAATCTGAAATGGGCTGCCGTCATTGCGCTTGAAGTCTCGAATGCTGCGGCGCATATCGAGAGCGAGGTTGGCGATCGCCTCAATATGATCCTCACGCTGAACGGGAACGCCCCCGACCACCATATACGCATCTCCGACGGTTTTGATCTTTTCTAGGTTGTGCTTTTCGGCCAAGCGGTCAAACTTTGAGAAGATGCTGTTCAGTAGGTCAACCAAGCCTGTAGGCGACGTTTGAGCGGAGAAACTGGTGAAATCAACGATGTCTGCAAAGAGAACCGTGGCTTCATCAAAGCGATCGGCAATGAGCTGCGGATTCTGTTTCAGTTGGGTGGCGATCGCCCGTGGCAAGATGTTGAGCAGAAGTTTCTCTGACTTATGTTGCTCAGCCTTGAGGGCAATTTCCGCTTGTTTGCGAGTCGTAATATTCTGAATGGTGCCTTCGTAATACTGAAGCTGATTGTGTTGATTCCGCACGGCACGAGCCGCTTCCGACACCCAGATCACCGTGCCATCGCGCCGCTTCACCTGAGACTCAAAATTAGAAATCGAATCTTGCTTCTCTAGGTAGTCCACAAACTGCTTGCGCCGACTAGAGTCAACGTAGATATCCGCCACGTTTTTAATGTGGCTTTTCAGTTCCTCCGGCGATGCGTAGCCATACATTTCCGCCAGAGCAGGATTAACATTCAGAACCATGCCGCTGGCCGTCGTCTGGAAAATTCCCTCGACCGCATTCTCAAAAATACTGCGATATTTTGCCTCTGCTTCTCGCAATGCCGACTCAGCTTTGCGTCGTTCGGTAATGTCCCGTGCAACCCAAATCACGCAGTTATCCGGCATCGGAGACACACTCGCCGTATACCAGGCTTCGTCATCAAGGGGCTCATCAATATGGGTGTGCCCATTAGGCAGCGTCCGAATCGGCAAACTATATTCAAGCGTAATGGTTTGCTTAGTGTTCAAGGCGCGCTGAATGTAAATCACAAACATGGCGGCCTTGTCCGGTGGCAGCACATCGTACACGCTCTTGCCGACCCGATTCATTTGCGGGCTATAGAGCAGGTCCGAGTGGGTGGAGACCACGTTGCGATAATTCCCCTGAGCATCAAACACCGCAATGTACTCCGTCATCGCAGAGAATAAAGCTCTCAGCTCAGCTTCAGAGGTGCGCAGGGCGTCCTCGGTAGCTCTCCGTTTAGAAATTTCACTGACCAGGCGTTC
>JAYKJC010000283.1:0-3978 GCA_035285885.1 Leptolyngbyaceae cyanobacterium
TCCCCTGAGCATCAAACACCGCAATGTACTCCGTCATCGCAGAGAATAAAGCTCTCAGCTCAGCTTCAGAGGTGCGCAGGGCGTCCTCGGTAGCTCTCCGTTTAGAAATTTCACTGACCAGGCGTTCATTCAATTCCTGTAGAGTTTGGGTGCGTTCGGTGACTTTGCTCTCTAGCTCGGCTTTCGCTCGTTCGAGGGCTTCGACGGCATGCTTTCGCGTCGTAATGTCTTCAACGGTGCCTTCAAAGTAGAGAATCCGACCGTCTTCATCTCGAACCGCTCTTGCATTTTCAGAGATCCAGATGAGGCTTCCATCTTTGCGATAGACCTGAGATTCAAATCCATAAATCTCGTCTCGTGTCTCCAGAATGCGCATGAACTCTGCGCGTCGCTCTGGATCGACATAGAGCTGATTTTGGATGCTGGTGAGCTTTGTGATCAATTCCTCAACCGACCCGTACCCATAGATTTTGGCGAGTGCCGGATTGGCGTTTTCGTAGTAGCCATCGGGCGAGCTTCGGAAGATGCCTTCGACCACGCTCTCGAAAATGGAGCGATATTTTGTTTCTGCGGTGGTCAGAGCCTCCTGCGCTTTCCGCTGGTCGGTGATGTCAATGCCAACGGTAAAGGCCGCGCGATCGTGATCATATTTCTGCGCCATGATCAGAAAGATGCGATCGCTCGCATTTACCGAAGCCGTAATTTCTTGACTGGCTTCTTTCTCGGGGCAGGCAAAGAAATCGCGCATAAATCGACTGAATTCTTGACTGGTATGAAGAAACCCGATGTCTTGTCCCGCAAAGGTTTCTTTCGGCAAGTTAAACAACTTGGCGAGGTGTCGATTCACACCGAGATACTTCAAGTCAGAACTAATCCACGACACAATTCCTGGCACAGCATCCAGCGCCGCCTGGAGTTGGTCTTCAGCTCGGCGTCGTTCAGTGATGTCGATCCCCACCGCAAACGCAGCCTGACCGTTGTTGTATTTTTGAACAACAATCAGATAAACCCGTTCTTCATCATTGACCGTCGCCCGAAATTCCTGGAATGCCTCGTCTTCTGAGCTACTGAAGAACAATCGAACAAAGTCATTAAACTCTGAGCTTGCGTTCAAAAAGCCAATGTCTTTGCCAATAAAATCTTCAGGCTGTAGCCCAAACATGTTGGCCAGTTGATGATTCACGCCTCGATAGCGATGGTTGCAATCAATCCACGAGACGATTCCTGGGATCGTGTCCAGAATGGCGTGGAGCTGAACCTGTGTTTCTGACAGTTCTTCCTCGGTCTTTTTAAGATGGGTAACGTCGATCGCCGTTGTCACAACTCCTCGAACGGCCCCTGTAAAGTCCTTTAACGGCACTTTGGTGGTCAGCCATGAGTGGTTGATCCCCTCAAAGTCTGGATAATTCTCTTCAAAGAACGGCAGCGCTTCGCCACTGCGAATGACCTGTTCTTCCAGCGAGGCGGTGTAGTTTCCGTATTCTTCACCCAGCATTTCTCCGGCTGTACGCCCTGCCACGGTGTCGGTTGTGACGCCGTAGAGCTTGGCCTGATACTCATTCATGATGATGTATCGAGACTCAGTGTCCTTGGCGTTAATCATGGCGGGCACCGAGTCGATAATCGACCGGAGCAGCTGTTGATTTTCTCGGAGGGCATTCTCAACTTGTTTCCGCTCTGCAATTTCTGAAATCAGATAATCATTGGATTCGCGCAGGGCGGCAGTTCGTTCTTCTACTTTTTGCTCCAGGTCTTGCTTTGCCTGACTGAGTTCAGCCTCAGCCAGCTTTTGTTGCGTAATGTCAACGCTGCTGCCCTCGTAGTACAAGACATCATGATTATCGTCGTACACGACTCTTGCATTTTCCGACAGCCAGATAATGGAGCCATCTTTTCGTCGAGCCTGGTATTCAAAGCCTGTGATTTTGCCATTCTCGTGAATGGTGGTCATGAAGCGCTGCCGATCTTCTGGATGGAGATATATCTGTTGCTGAATGTCGCTCACCGACGCCATTAAGTCGGCAGATGACTCATACCCCAGGTTTTGGGCGATCGCCCGATTCGCCAGAATATAGCGACCATTTGGAGTGGACTGAAAAAAACCAGCCGCAGAGTACTCCAGGATGTCGCAATAATATTGAACCGTGTCCAATAAGCTGGATTGGCTGTCTCGATACTCTTGTCGCTCAGTATCACACCGAGAGAGCGCAGCCTTAAGCCGAGCCAATTCACTCACCAAATCCTCTCGGGACATCTGCTTCATCTCATCCAGAGATACGTCGAACTCAAACGATGGATGAGCATCCCAAGACGAGTTGGCAGGATTACTCTCACTGGAATCTAGCATTTCCGGCGATTCATCAGGCTTATGATCAGAATCCATGAGTCAGCTCCGATGTGCTGCATGATGAGTTTTACACACGCTAAGAGCACCCTGATTCTTTAGCTCCCAACCTATCAGCATTTGATGGTGAATGGATTTGCTGGTCAACTGAGATAGTCAACTGATAAGTTCATCAATTCAGTCTCTCGATTTAGTCTGTCGATTAAGAAGCCACGAACCACCCGTTAGACGGCCCATTGCCTACCATACGTTAAAAAATGCATCCCTTGGTAGGGTGTTAGACCCTTAATTCAGACTTAGATTCAGATGCTCTCATTTTAATGGCACATTCAATTTACGATGTTTGGTGGATTACAAAAACTTGTTAGAGTAATCCCAGTCTGCTGTTAGTCAGAAGTAGTCAGTTATCGATCAGCATGACCCTCTACAGTCTGCAACAACTTGCAACATTGATCAGGATACGGACTGATGTAAGCTGACAACTAGTGCATTTTCATTCGTACTCATTTCGTTACTGTTCTTACTGTCATTTAAACTTGATTCATGGTTGCTAGTCTTCCTCGTCCCATTCGCATTAGTTCGCGTAAAAGTCAGCTGGCTCTGATTCAAACCCATTGGGTACAAGATGAGCTAAAGACGGCCTTTCCAGAACGCACCTTTGAGGTGCAAACCATGAGTACCCAGGGTGACCAAGTGCTAAATGTAGCGCTGGCTAAAATTGGGGACAAGGGATTATTTACAAAAGAATTGGAAGACACCATGTTAAGTGGTGAAACGGATTTCGCTGTTCATTCCCTAAAAGACTTACCCACCCGTTTACCCGAAGGACTCATGCTGGGATGCGTGACTGAACGGGAAGATCCCGCTGATGCTCTTGTTTTGCATGAAAAACATGCGGGCAAACAAATTGCAGACTTGCCTGATGGAACCGTGGTTGGAACGTCATCTCTTCGACGATTGGCCCAGCTTCGCCATCACTTTCCCCATCTGGTCTTCAAAGATGTGAGAGGCAATCTGAATACTCGGTTGAGCAAATTGGATAATGGCGATTATGACGCTCTAATTTTGGCGGTAGCTGGACTAAAGCGCATGGACTTTGGCGATCGCATCAGCCAAATTCTTCCTCCAGAGATCTCACTCCATGCGGTCGGTCAAGGAGCACTGGGTATTGAGTGCCGAGAAGGGGATAATGAGATTTTGACGATTCTGAAAACCCTGGAGCATAAACCAACGGCAATTCGGTGTTATGCAGAGCGTGCCTTTCTGCGGGAACTCGAAGGGGGGTGTCAGGTGCCCATCGGGGTTAATACTGAGTTGGAGGGCGATCGCCTCACCTTAACGGGTCTGGTAGCTAGCCTAGACGGTCAAACCGTTATCAAAGACACGCTGAGCGGTAGCGGAACCGACGCTGTTGAAATCGGCACGGAACTAGCGAAAAAACTCCGCGCTCAAGGGGCTCAAGACATTCTCAATGCCATCCTTGCAGAAGTTCAGCGATCGTAGAATCATCAGGGCGTATAGCCTACAGTCGGCCATGATTCACAAATGCCCTTAAAGTAGCAATGGCATAAAAGGACATTAAAAGCGGGTGACAGGTTTATGCCTGTCACCCGCTTTTTTATCAATCCCTGGGT
>JAYKJC010000284.1:0-4854 GCA_035285885.1 Leptolyngbyaceae cyanobacterium
CCGAACAGCCCGTCGATAGCCTGACGGCCTCCCTGTCAGAACTGGCGAACAACATTCCCTCTCTGTCAAAACGCTCCACCCTCACCTCCTCTGAAATTGCCAATCCCTATCACGTCGGCTACTACAACCAAATTCGGCAGCGTACCGTTGACCTGATGGGCGCGCAGTATAGTCTCGACCCCGCTGCGGTGAAGACCTTTATCGAGACGTATGGGGTTGATTTGTGGCTGGTCGATGTGAACGCCTTCAAGCCCGACTACATCGAGAGAAGTAGCTGGATTCGGCAAATCGAACCCCTCGCCACTGAGTCGATTCAGACGCTGCGATCGGGGCAGAAACCTGTGGTGGAGCGCATGATGCGAGAGTGTGATGTGTTTCGTAAACAGGGGCGCATTGTTTTAGATGCACAGTGCATCTTACTTGAGCTTGAACTCATAGAGAAAGGCAGTCACATTGCAGCCGGAGGCTCCCGCAACGATTTCCCGCCAGAGGCAGGGAACAAGAATTAGAGAACACTAAAAACCGAACTGTAAAGAAGAAGAGCTGATGATGACCGTTACCTTTATCGGGTGCGGATGCGCCACACTTTGATGGTTTTGTCAGAACTACAGCTCACGAAAGTTTTCTTATCGTGGTGAACGGCGATCGCACTCACGGCATCCAGATGATCGGTCAGGGTATCGAGCAAGTTGCCCGTCGGCATGTCCCACAGGCGAATCGTCTTGTCACTGCTACCACTTAACAGCAATCGACCATCGGGCATCACCGCCACCGCATTTACATCCCGGCTATGACCCTGCAACGTATGAAACGGAGTTCCATCGGGAAGTTTCCAGAGGCGAATAGTTCGATCTTTTCCTGCACTGGCTAAGACTTGGCTGTTAGGACTCACGGAAAGAGCATGAATAGAGCCTGAATGGCCCGACAGCTCCATCACCCGTTCAGCGGTTTGCATACTCCACAAACGAACCACCTTATCGAGTCCCGCACTTGCGAAAAATTGACCATTCGGTGTCGCACACAGGGCTTTCACCATACTCATCACCCCAAACGGAGTTTTCACCAGCTTTCCCGAGGGCAACTGCCAGACTCGAATCGACCGATCTTCGCCTCCGGTCAACAAGAACTGACCATCAGGACTCACAGCGAGAGCCGTGACATCGCGCATATGCCCGGTCAGGGTTTGGATGAGCTGTCCCGAAAATGCGTCCCAGATCTTGATTCGATGATCATCCCCAGCACTGAGCAGAAGGGTGCCGTCCGGGCTAAACAGCACCTTGTTGGTGCCTCGCTCATGCCCTTCCATGGTTACCATCAGCTCTCCCGTTTGGAGGTTCCAGAGCTTCACCGTGTCGTCGAGGCTGCTGGTGGCGAAGGTGTTGGTCACAGGGCTCATAGCTACATCGGTCACCCAGGACGAATGGCCGTTGATCGTGTACACGCATCGACAGTAGCGGGATCGATATCCGCTACTCGTGCGAGTGGGCGCGTCTGAGGTGGAGGGACGGGAAGTTCGAGGCCGAGAGGGTGACGGGCGTGAGGTGGGCTGCTGAGAGCGGGGCTGCTGAGAACGGGGCTGTTGAGAACGGGGTTGCCGTGAGACAGAGGGCTGACTGGATGGAGCCTTGGAAAAGGGAGCGGGCGATTGAGACCCATCAGGTTGCGATCGCCCATTAGACGAGTGACGCAATCCATTAGGGCTCGACATGCGCTGTCCCGATTGAGATGAACGAGATGGGGGCGGATAGCCCGATAACGATCCAGAACTGGAGGAGGAACGAGATGAAGGGTGAGAAGGGCGATCGCCCCCCGGATAGCCCACAGGCACTTGACTCACATTGGCCTGTAAATCCTGTAAAACCGCATCGGCAGACTGATACCGCTCATTTACCAAGTCTTTCAGCATTCGATTCAGCACCTGAGCGAGCTGATCGCTGACCCGAATGCCCTTATCCGACAATCGTTGCTGCCAAACCCATTCACCACTCAGAGGATCATACAAATTCTCAGGTCTTACCTTCGTCAGAAGATGAATCGACGTTGCCCCCAAGCTATAAATGTCGCTGGCAGGATACGCTCGTCCGCCTCGAAATTGCTCAATGGGAGAATAGCCCTCCGTTCCAATGCGGGTACCCGCTTGTTCTGACAGATCGGCACTGAGTTGCTTGGCCACTCCAAAGTCGATTAGCATCAGCCGATGGTCGCTTTGCCGCCGCAAGATGTTCATCGGCGTAATGTCGCGATGAATCACCTGGCGATCGTGAATAAATTGCAGCACCGGAAGCAGAGAAAGAAGAATGTCGCGCACTTTCTCCTCGCTAAACATCCCCTCATGGTGCAGCTCTTGAAACAGATTTTGCCCCTCAATATACTGCTGCACCAGGTACAGGTACTCGTTGTCCTCGAAATAGGCGAGTAGCGCCGGAATCTGTGGGTGTTCGCCTAACTCGTTGAGCCGAACCGCTTCCTGGTTGAACAACTGAATCGCTTTGTCAATCGACTTATTGCCCTTCACCTGGGGAGAAAATTGCTTAATGACACAGTTCGCATTGAGGCGATCGCGATCTTGCGCCAAGTAGGTGCGCCCAAACCCTCCATGACCAAGCAGCTTAATGGGACTGTAGCGACCTCTCAACATCACCGTGAGAGGTTCACCACAGCTTTGGCAAATTTTGGCTTTGTCAGGATTGCTCGGCTTTGAACAATTCGGGTTAAGACAGCAAATCATAGTTGCTTACAGAGAATCGCAGAGGCAGATCCTATCAGAAATGGGGGATGCAGCGTGTGTCGAGCAAACAATTCGAGCGAATGCCAGGACTCGCACACGTCATTCTGACGCGGATATATGGTTTTTGGGAAACCGAGGGGGATGGGTGGAGTGCCTTAAGTATGCCGTGTTTTTACGGAAACATGATGGGAGCAAAGCAATTCGTTTCAATTTTTCCGTCAATTTACGGACACTTATACCGATGTTCCCATACATATCGTAATCCAGCGACATTCGGCAATCCTGCGCAGCAATTCTCATTTTGAAAGACTTCGCGCCCCATCGGCGCTTACTTGTATGGATTCAGGGGGCAAAAGGGTCGCTTGCGGCGACCCTTTTGCCCCCTGAATTTTCATAATGAGAATTGCTGAATCCTGCGGAAGATTCTGGAATTCTAACGAAGTCCTGTCACTCTGGTTGCTCGACCGTCGGACTCTTGTCTGGATTCACTTTTCGCGCATTAAGAACAGCCTGTCGAAATCCAAGCACGACCAAAATATTCGAGAGCGTTAGAAACAGTTCCGCGCCACCATGCAACACATCAATGTTGGCCAACGCGTCTTCATACACGACTTTGGCGTAGATTCCCGCTGGAATCGTCACGGCCACAAACACCAGCGTTCCATAAAATCCAATTAATGCAAGACGTGGGGTTTGCCCTGAGCGAGTTAAAAACCACAGAAATCCAAGGTAGGGAAATAGAGACAAAGCAAATAGGGTGTCTTTAGAAAACATAGTGATGATTGCGATGCTGAAACAGAGGTTCGGAAAGGTATAGCTAATCGTCCTGGATAATGCCTAAAAGAATACAGACCACCGATCTCAGATCTGATGGAATGGTGTACAGCCGAATATCCTGCACCAGGGTTTTATCAGTGCGCTGCAAACATCCAAATTTCAAGGCATCTCCAGTGGTGACAGCGCCATAGAGTATAGGTGTTGTGGATGTTGTCCATTGGTCTAAAGCAATGAGTTCCGCTCCCAACTGCACAAAGCCACGAGCGAGATCCGCTTGCTTGACTTCAATGATCAGTAAATTTTGGTGCCCCGGAATAAAATAATTCACATTTCCCTGTAACCATTGATTGACCTTAATCACGTATTCAATTTTCAGCGGTTGATGGGCGTGGGTACACACGGCCATCACGACTGGAGCAATCAGAGATGCTCGTCGAGCCGTTTCAGAGGTCAAATCCACAAGTTCATGGTGAGTTCTCAATCTAACTATATCCCTCCGGAATTATCCGTGAACCATTTGCCGAAAACGAGTTTTTATTATGCAACAAGGAAATCAAATAGCAGGCACAAGTACGGTGTACGTGGTGCTAGCCGCGATTTGCTGGGGATTATCAGGCGGGATCGGCGGTATTTTGATGGCGGACGGTTGGGATGCGTTTGTGGTTTCGTTCTATCGGGGCGTGATTGGGCTGTTGTTTGTCCTCGTTTGGCTAGCGTTGCGCCCGAAAGGTAGCGGATTGACCAGTCGCCAACTATGGTTCTGGTCAGCGATCGCCGGACTCGGTGTCGCTGGTAACTTTGCGTTCTATTTTGTGAGCATTGCCCAAGGCAGTATTGCGATCGCAGCGACGTTGATGTACTGCGCCCCTGTGTTTGTGTATCTCCTGTCATTCGCGCTCAAGCTCGAAAGTCCGACTGCGCTGAAGTGGGTGGCGATCGCCGTAGTAATGCTTGGCATCGTGTTGTTGACGCAGATTTACGACATCGGTGCAGGCAGCGTTACGCCCATCGGTGTCGGGGCCGGACTGCTGGCAGGATTGTCTTACGCGATATTTATTTTCGGTTTCAAGTACGCAGCCCCCCACGGCACCCCTCAGGCCATTCTCACCATAGCGTTCGCAGTCCTTGCCACCCTGCTGATCTGGCCGGGCGATGTCACCCAGACCGTGGCAGTTTTGAACACACCGGACTGGCCACTGTTCGCAGCATTGGGGGTGTTTGGCGCAGGATTATCGTTCGTGCTCTATATCGTCGGCCTGAACGGTATCGCACCCGCAGTGGCCTCAATCGTGGCCATGATCGAACCCGTCATCGCGTCGCTCTTCGGCGTCGTGGTTCTAAACGAAAGC
>JAYKJC010000285.1:0-6897 GCA_035285885.1 Leptolyngbyaceae cyanobacterium
AGATAGGACAGACGATCGACGTTGATATCGAAGATTTGCACATGAGCTCCCATGCCGAGAGCAATGCGGGCAGCTTCTGTGCCGACCACTCCACCGCCTAAAATGACGACACGACCTGGACGAACCCCCGGCACGCCACTCAGCAAAACCCCTCGACCGCCATACTGACGTTCTAAAAAGCGTGCCCCAAACTGCACCGACAGCCGCCCTGCGATGATGCTCATGGGGGTCAGTAACGGGAAAACCGATTGATTGGGACGCTCAACCGTTTCGTAGGCGATCGCCGTTGTGCCTGATTCCAGCAACCGCTCCGTTAACGGACGCCCTGCCGCCAAGTGCAAATAGGTAAACAAAATCTGATCAGATTTCAGAAAATCATACTCCTGCGGTAGAGGCTCCTTGACTTTCACCACCATCGGTTGTGCCCAGGCGTCTTTCGCTGCTGGCACAATCGTCGCCCCCACTTGCTCGTAGTCCTGATCGGTGAACCCGGCCCCGCTGCCTGCCAAGTGCTCAACAAAGACGGCATGGCCCTTGTCTGTCAAACTCCGAACGCTATCTGGACTCAGCCCCACCCTAAACTCTTTGTCCTTGACCTCTTTGGGAACACCGATTTGCATATTTTGCACCTCTTTCCTCAACCACTAATTCCTCAATCGCTAATATAGCTGCCACCCACTTCCGTTAGAACACGAATCCGGGTGGGCAGGCGCTCCACGCGCATCAAAAAAGACTTTGATGCTACTGACTGTAGCTAGTTTCTACCCGTTTACGCCAACCTGTTGCATCTCTGACTACTGCACAGGCAATTCACTGGTGTCACCCTATACAACTTGGCAAAGTTCTCAAATCCATCACGAAGGAATGAAGGTTTTGGGCGCGCACCGCGCGCCCAAAACCATCATTCCTTCGTGAACTTTGCCAAGTCGTAACCCTACACAACTTGGCCAACGTTAGAGAGTAGGGTCTTCAACTCATTTCTGCTTAGGCGATGTCTAGCAAAGAAAATACCTGCATTCCCGCGTTTCGACTTCGCTCAACGCTCATGACCTGTGGGCTGAGCGAAGTCGTTCGCTTAGCGTCTCCCTAAGGGAGAAAGCCCAAATCAACGGGTAAATTCATTCCTAGAAATCTCCTTAAACGGAGCGGAATAGATTGCTCAGTTCTCCTTACGACAGAACCAACAGCGACACCCCGATCGCCCCATAGAAGGTATCGGGAGTGGGCTGTCGGTGTTCGTCGGCAGCTTGTCCCTGCCCTGAAAAGATGCGGCTGACGCGGAATCGATGGTAGTTCTGCAATTGTTGCCCCAGAGAAATGTAGTGAACTTCATCGCCCGTGAACAGTTCTCGATCCAACTCGGGCAGACGATGCCAGGGACACTTCATCAGATCGTGATGGGCATTGTGATAGCCAAAGTTGAGCAGCAGCAGGTTGAGCCAGGGATACCGCTGAGACAGCAGCGTTGAGAAAGTGTGGTGCTGCTCGTGGGTGCGATCGCGCTTTGGCAATGGCGTCCCCACAGGAAACACTTCGTAGGTGTGCTGAAAGGCGTCTTGAATCCTCAGCACCGTAATCATGCCGATGTAGGCGAAGAAATACAGCACCAACGCCTTGGGCGACACCCACCCCATCAACGCAAACAGACTGCCCCGGATGATGAGCGTTGCCATCACCCGTCCCTGCTCATGGTGACGTTCAGGCTTGAACCACACCGCCGCAATCGATCGCCACCGCAACCAAAAGGCGATCGCCGGGATATACATCCATTCCAATACGAGAATGCCCCATCGCAGCACCTTGGGCATGGTGTTCAGGGCGTCAACCATGTTAAAGGCCGAGAAATCCACCCGATCGACATGGTGGGCGATGTGCAGCCGTGCCAGATCATCGAACTGGGCGTAGCACGCTCCATTCAGCCACATCATTAGCGTGCCCAGCCGAGCATTCCACACCCGACGATTAAAAATGCTGCCGTGCATGAATTCATGGCTCAGGTAAGCGGAGTAGATGAGTCCGTGGGTGAGCAACAGCACCCCAACCGCATTCAGCCAACCGTTGGCTGGGAAGAGTAAGGCGAGTCCACCCATATAGGCAGCAAGGGTGTAGGCGATCGCCAATCCGTCGAGCAGCGGTCTGGGGCGATGAACATACGCTTGAACATTAATCGAAGGTAAATCAGCCGATGCCAAATCGACCGATGCCAGATCAGCCGAGGGTAGCTTGGCCGCATGAGCGTTCACGTCAACCGCTTCATCAGCTGCTTCGTCAATCGCAAGGGTGTTGTAAGAATTGTGGGTAACCGTCATTGAAATCTCCGTGCTCGTAATAGTTCTCGTAATGTCTGAGGGTGTGCAATTCTTTGGTGATTCTTGGTGATTCTTTAGGGAATCTTTGGGCATCAGCCCCCCCGCCCAACGATTCCTTAAAGGGTTTCTTAAAGCGTTAAGTACTCGCGAATCGTCTGATGGAACTGGGCAATTCCCTTTTCTCGTTCCGTTGCCAGGTGAGTGACTCGATACGCCCGTGAGTGTGCGCCGAGCTGAAGCAATCGACAGACCTCAAAGTCTTCAGCCATCACCTGTTCATGGGACTGCCGCAACTGTTCTAGACCGTCAGGATGGGGCGATCGCTGTTCTGGCGTTTGATAGAGAATGACCTCAATCTCGGTTTCCAGGGCATTTAGGGGGTACAGCCGGAAGACGCTCACATGGTCATGTTCTGTATTGATCATCATGTTTGGAAAGAGATATCCCTGATACGACACCTTTCCCCGTTCCCACATAGAACGGTGTTCGGGACTGGGTTCGTGAGCCGCATAGGGAATCTGAAAGAGATAGTGACGCCCCGCCAACCGCGTTGAAATCTTCGGCACATCATAAAACCCCAGGCTTTGCGGATGAACTATAGAAAAGTGATAGTCCTCGGCATAGTTTTCCACCACAAATTTCCAGTTGACAGGTTCGCGGTAGCTCCAGCGATCCACTTCTCGCAAGTCGGCAAACGCATGGTCATACTGAGCGAAGAAGTCTGGAATTCCAGCCAAATGATCCGCCAACGGTTCTGCTTCTGCGGAGGGATGGACGAACATGAATCCGCCCCAGCAATCGACACTGGCGGGTTGGAGTTGGATACACGACAGGTCAAGGTCTGGGAACTGTTGAGGCTGAGGGACGGCAACCAACTGCCCATCCGGGCGATAGGTCCAGGCGTGATACGGGCAGCGCATGACTCGATTCAGGGTTCCGTGACCCTCCAGCAGACGGGCACCCCGATGGGGACACACGTTATGCATTGCGCGTAAGCTGAGATCCGCCTGACGAATGACCACAATCGGTTCCTGCCCAACCCTACAGGTGAGATAGTCGCCTGGATTGGGAATCTCTTCGACACGCCCAACCCACTGCCAGGTATTGCGCCACAGCCGCTGCTGCTCTTGGGCAAATATTTGAGCCGATGTGTAGACATAGCCGGGTAGCCCAACCGATGCTGCGTGTTCTGCTGAATCCAAGTCCGCTGAAGCGGATGGATCACAGGGGGCGATCGCACCAGAATGGGCAGAACGTGGCATTGTCGATGTCATACATCCAACTCCTAAAGAAGTTTCTCCAATTTTCAGGGGCTTTGCACCGTGACTCTTTTCGCGTGAGTCTTCTCGCCGTGACTCTTTGCATAGGCACTCTTTGCAGAATGTTTGATTGATGCCTGTATCCAGCACCGTTTTGAGATGATAATCCGTTTAGAAAAAATTTGGAGTCAATGGTGCACCATTTCACAGAGAAGGCGGCGATAGTGCAAATGAGTGATGTCTTACAGGCGACTGACGGTCACTATTCTTTGGACGCTACTATTTAAGGGTGCGGTTTAGGTGTGCATGTCCAAACACCTGGCTTCTTAGTAACTACCAAACATGATCGCCTTATTGGTCAATTAACGACGTAAACATGCTCCACAAGGAGTCACTGAATGAGTTTGAATGATTGGTTTTTGGCTCACGAAACTTCAATTCGCTTAGGCAGTTTTGTGATCATACTGGCGGTCATGGTGCTATGGGAGAAAAGGTTTCCCCGACGACCTACCTCTATCCCTTTTACACGCTGGGTCAACAATATGGCCCTGATGGTGATCTACACTGTTTTGATTCGCCTGGTGATTCCAGTCGCCACCATTGACGTTGCTGGAGTTGTTCATGAACAGGGGTGGGGAATTCTCAACCTCATCGAGCTTCCCTTTGCGGTGTCTGTGGCGATCGCCCTCATTACCCTGGATTTCATCATCTGGCTTCAGCACGTTGTCTTTCATGCTGTTCCCTGGCTCTGGCGACTGCATCGCGTGCATCATGCGGATCTCCACTACGACGCGACCACAGGCATCCGCTTTCATCCTCTAGAAATTTTGCTGTCGGTCGGCATTAAGTTTGGGGCGATCGCCCTCCTGGGAGCACCCGTCATCGCGGTGGTGATCTTTGAAGTGCTGCTCAATGCCACCTCTCTGTTTAATCACGGCAACATCGCCTTACCTCGGGGGTGCGATCGCCTCCTGCGCTGGGTGATTGTAACGCCCGACATGCATCGCGTTCATCATTCCATCGACGTTCACGAGAGCAACCGCAACTTCGGTTTCAATACGCCCTGGTGGGATCGGCTGTTTGGCACCTATCAAGACCAGCCCAAACTCGGACATCAGGAAATGACGATTGGCATCCTGGAGTATCGCCGACCTCATGATGTGGTGTCACTGGGGGGATTGTTGCGCTTACCTCTGCGACCGTTAACGCCCGATACGACGAGGTACTGTGCGATCGCTAGCAGTAAAAACAGCCTCTAGAGCCAGAGTCAGGGTGGGTGAGTGCTTGACTACCACCCCCAAAAGCGAACGCCGCCTCAATGAAATATTGGGGTAAGGGAATTAGTGGGATGAGGACATTTCTGTCACTTGTCCTGTTCCAAACCCGGTATATTGACGGATTTCAGGTTCATGAAATGCGAGAACGATGTCGTGTTTAGGCACTCCCATTTCAACGAGACGATTGGCTAGCCCTTCTTCAGTGCCGTCATGCTGAATCCAAATTTGTCCATTTTTAATGTCCACATGCAGAATGCAGCCAAAGCGCCGCTTTGCCCCTCGCCACCCAACATACAGCAGTTGATAATGGTCTCTATCAACGTCAAATACTGTCTGAACCTCGTCTTCAGGCGCAGTATTTTGCATTGAGGCACGCTCTGCTCGTTCGCTCAACAGAGTCTGAATATACTGGCGATACTGTTCTACATCCATTGAACAATCACCTCCTCAATCACATCGTAAACCATTAGCCGAAGCTGATAACGAGCAACCGCTTCGGAGATAAAGCGCCGTCGAAAGAAGCTCTCATATATGGGTGATCGAATGGCTAGATACAGCAGTCGCTCCGGATCAACCGTTGCCAAGGCATCCCGATAGTTTAGAAACTGCCCTAGTGCAACATGGAAATCTGACACATTCGATGGGCTAGTGAAGCTCTTAATTTCAACGGCTATTTTCTGCCCTTGACGCTCTGCGGCAAGTAATTGTTCTGCGGCAAGATCAATTTCAAAATCAACATCTCCGACACTGATTTCATATGGATCAGCGGTGATGTACCAACCGTCTTTTTCTAAAGCTATTCGAACACTGTCATGAAATCGATCTTTTGCCATAGATGTATCGCAACAGTAGAGAACCACTGCATGCACTGTGCCATAGCGTATGGTGAGTCACTATCATCGATATCTTCTCCCACGATCGCCTTTCACAAGGTTTTTTAAAAGGATTTCACTGATATGACGGACAGACATACCTGACAAAAATGAAAAAGGGGCTGAACGCCCCTCTTCCACTCTTTGCAAGTTCGTAAGAACTGCGTCATTTAATAAAACCAGACTCTTAGTACAGAGCTTCCTCTTGGTGAGTCTTGATTGTGCAGTCTGAAGTCGGGTAAGCGACACAAGTCAACACGTAGCCAGCTTCAATTTGGTCATCATCCAAGAAGGACTGATCAGACTGGTCGATGGAACCAGACTCTAACTTACCAGCACAAGTCGAGCACGCACCAGCACGGCAGGAGTAGGGCAGATCAAGACCCTGCTCTTCAGCCGCATCAAGAATATACGTATCGTCTTCGCACTCAATAGTTTGGTTCAAGCCTTCAGCTTCGTTAACTAGCGTGACTTTGTAAGTTGCCATGCGGCGTTCCTCTCAAATTATCAGTAAATCATCAGTTGAGCTTCGAACCCAACAGTCTTACAAATCCCGCACGTCGGCGAGAAGCTGCTGGCGTTCGCTCTAAATCCTATTCCTGATGTTAGATGAAAATGTATTTTCTGCAATGCTCTATCGGTGATGGTCTGAACGGGATTCGTAATCAATTCTTTATAAATGGGGTAAAAATACTTATCACTTAGCGACCGTATCTGACTCTTGTCCGTCTGCTCAATGTACACTATCCTTCCTATACAAAGGCTTCAGCACTTTTTGAGTGTTCTATACTGTCTCCCATGATATTTCTATATAGGCTCTTCTAACGTAAAGAGCAGAAGTAATCAGCCACGTTTATGGATTGACGAAAGCCATGAGACAGATAGCTGTGGGGCTCGTTGGAACTGGATATGCGGCACAGAAGCGGGCAGAAACGTTTGCAGCGGATGGGCGATCGCCCCTTGTCGGCATCTGCGGCGGTCATGTGGAGCGTGTGCATCAACTCTGTCAAACCTATGGGGTCAAGGCATTCGATTCCTACACGGCTTTGATTAACGAGTCCGACAGTCACCTCATTGTCATTTCCACAATGAATCACCTGCATGGGGCGATCGCCAGAGCCGCACTGGAGGCCGGAAAGCATGTGGTGGTGGAATATCCCCTGGCACTCGATTTGGCTGA
>JAYKJC010000286.1:0-2673 GCA_035285885.1 Leptolyngbyaceae cyanobacterium
CGCTCGCTTGACCCCTACGGCGAGGGGCAGCGGGCGAAGTGGGAGGCCTTCAAGACGACGCTCGACGCCCAGCCCTTCACCGAGGAGCACAAGGCGAAGCTGGTCGTAGCGGGGCGGCTGATGTTCACGCGGATCATGGCGATCCACGAGGACCTCGCCCAGGAGCTCCAGCTCAGCGGGGCGTGAGCGAAGCGGACAACTGAATCTCTTGATCAGGGGCGGCCGAGGCGTCGCCTCTGCTGCTTCATCATGGGGTGCCTATCATTTTGGAATCATTCTAATCTATCAAGGAGGCCACCACATGGGCGACATCACCAAGGAGCGGCTGATCGAGCTGCTGAACCAGGACCTGGCGCTGGAGTACACGGCGATTCTGCAGTACCTGACGTATGCGGCGAAGGTGAGCGGGCCGGCGCGGCTGGAGCTGAAGGCGTTCTTCGAGGCGGAGATCCCGGACGAGACGCTGCACGCGCAGTTCCTGGCGGCGAAGATCGTGGCGCTGGGGGGCGAGCCTGTGACGACGCCTGGGCCGGTGAAGCGCGCGGAGTCGCCCAAGGACATGCTGAAGGCGATCCTGGAGGCGGAGACGGGTGCGCACGACCGGTACGCGGAGCGGGCGGCGCAGGCGGAATCGCTCGGGATGAAGGGGCTGCAGGTGCAGCTCGAGGACATGGCGCGGGACGAGAGCGAGCACCGGGACGAGACGGCGCGGATCCTGCGGCGTTGGGATCTGGACGGTTGAGTGCGTGCACCACCGATCGGAGACGGTGGTGGCACCGGGCTCCAGAAAGGAATCAGAGCGGCGGGTTCTCGTCGAGGGGCTTTTTGAGGTCCCGCGCGATCTCGTCGGGCGTGCTGAGCTCGCCCTCGGAGTGGGCGACGACGGCGGCGACCATGCAGTCGCCCGTGACGTTCACACTGGTGCGGCACATGTCGAGGATGCGGTCGACGCCGAGGATGACGGCGATGCCTTCGACGGGCAATCCCACGGAGTCGAGGACGATGACGAGCATGACGATCCCGACACCCGGGACGGCGGCGGTGCCGATGGAGGCGAGGGTGGCGGTCAGCACGATGGTGAGCTGCTGGGAGAGAGTGAGGTCCATGTTGAAGAGCTGGGCGATGAAGACGGCGGCGACGCCCTGGTAAAGGGCGGTGCCGTCCATGTTGATGGTGGCGCCGACGGGGATGACGAAGCTGGTGACGTCCTCTGAGACGCCGAGGCGTTTCTCGACGCACTCCATGGTGACGGGCATGGTGGCGCCGGAGCTGGAGGAGCTGAAGGCCAGGAGCTGCGCGGGGCTTATGGCCTTGAAGAAGCGGGCGTAGCGGACGGGTGTGAGGATGCGGAGTATGCCGGGATAGACGAGGAACATCATGATGGCGAGTCCCGCGACGACTGTGAGGCAGTAGATCGCGAGGGAGGCGAGGACGTCGATGCCGAGGTCGGCGATGGCGACGGCGATGAGCGCAAAGACGGCGATGGGCGCGATCTTGAGGATGAGCTCGACGATCTTGATGACGACCTGGGTCATGCCCTCGAAGAACTGGAGCAGGGGCGAGGCCTGCTCGCGTGGGAGGAGCGTGATCGCGAAGCCGACGAGGAGCCCGACGACGACGACCTGGAGCGTGTTGCCGGTGGCCATGGCGCCGAAGGGGTTCTTGGGGAAGATGTCGAGGAGGATGGTCCAGGTGGACTTGGCTCGTTCCTTGTTGGCGGTCTCGACCTTGGTGCCTGCTTCGGCCTGGTACTGCTCGGCGAGCTGGGCGCGTTTTTCTTCGGGGAAGGACTTGCCGGGTTTGGCGAGGTTGGCGGCGAGGAGGCCGATGGTGATGGCCAGCGCGGTGGTGCAGAGGTAGATGGCGATGGACTTGCCGCCGATGCGTCCGAGTTTGGCGGTGTCGTTGAGGCTGGCGACGCCTGCGGCGAGCGAGAAGAGGACGATGGGGACGGCGATGAACTGCAGGCCGTTCATGAAGAGCTTGCCGATGAATTCGGTGGCCTGGCGCGCCTGGGCGGCGGTGCGCGCGGTGAAGTCGGCGTACTCGTTGGGATGGCCGGGCTTGAGGGATTCGCTGGCGGTGCTGCCGCCGGCAAGGAGGGCCTTCGGGTCGTTGACGCCCATGGCGGCCCAGGTGTCGCGCGTCCATGTGGTGTTGATGATGAGTCCCGCGAGGACGCCGAGAGCGAGGCCGATGAGGATGCGCCAGTGCAGGGCGATCTTGGAGCCGGGCAGGGGCATGGGAATCTCCGGTCTGGAGCGGGCGCACAGCGATCGGCGCGCGTGAGGCGAGAGCCTAGCATCCCGGCGTGCCGAGCGAAAGCGAGATGAGTGGTCGGGAGCGCGGGGGGCGTGCGAGCGGGCGGCGGTACGCGCGGTACCGGATCCGCAGGCGGGAGAAGTCGCGCGCGGGGCACGACGAGGCGCTGGAGTCCAAGGAGCCCGCCAAGCGCCAGCGTACGCGCTCGGTGGGCGAGGTGCTGCGGGCGTTCTGGGAGCTCGCGCGCGGGCACCGGCGGCGGCTCGGGCTGGCGCTGGTGACGCTCAGCGTCTCGACGGTGATCGGGATGGTGCTGCCGGTCTCGACGAAGGTTGTGCTGGACAATGTGTGGGCGGATGATCCCGGGCCCGAGGCGCTGGCGGAGCAGATCGGTTGGATCCCGCGCCTCGC
>JAYKJC010000287.1:0-6858 GCA_035285885.1 Leptolyngbyaceae cyanobacterium
CTTTCGAGCGCCATTGGCAGCATTTTAGGCGCACCTCGAATTCTACAGGCTCTAGCGCGAGATGAAATCTTACCGGGATGGATGGCCTTTTTAGGAAAAGGCAGTGGGCGGAGAGATGAGCCTCGCATTGGAACTGCCGTGACCCTGGGAGTCGTCGTGCTGGCAGTTTCTGTCGGGGATCTCAATCTCATCGCTCCCGTGCTGACCATGTTTTTCCTCACGACTTACCTGGTGCTGAATGTCTCCGCAGGGATTGAAGGCTTTCTGAAAAGCCCCTCCTTTCGGCCTCTTTTTGAGGTGCATTGGTCGCTCTCGTCGTTGGGAGCGGTGGGCTGCCTGGCAGTGATGTTTCTGATTAATCCCGTTGCGACCGTGGTTGCGGGCATCATTGTGGGCATTATTTTTCTTTGGATTCAGCGGCGAGAGCTACAGAGCACCTGGGGCGATGCGCGGCGCGGTGTTTGGATGATGCTGTTGCGAACAAGCCTGTTTCAGCTTGGCCATAATCCGGATACGAAAAACTGGCGACCCAATATGCTGGTGTTGTCCGGTGCGCCGATGCGCCGTTGGGGACTCATCGAACTGGCCGACGCCCTTAATCATAATCGCGGATTGTTCACCGTGACGAGCATTTTGCCAGCGGGGTCTCGCAGCCTGGTTCAACAAGAAGAGATGGAGGTGAAGATTAGCCGATATTTGCGAGAGCGCGGAATCCAGGCCCTTGTGCGAGTTCTCACTGCCCCTGACCCGTTTGAAGGAGCCCAGCGATTGGTTGAGATTTATGGCTTGGGGCCGCTTGTGCCCGACACAATTTTACTTGGCGATAGTGAAACACCGGATCATGGCGATCGCTACTGTGACTTGATTACCCATCTGCACCAGGCGGAGCGAAACATCCTCATTTTTCGAGACAACGCTGAGCAACACATTACTCAACATCGCCAAATCGACGTGTGGTGGGGAGGCTTACACTCCAATGGTTCATTGATGCTGATTATTGCAGAACTTCTTCGGGATGGCATTCATTGGCGTCATGCCCAAATTCATCTCAAATTAGTCGTCCAAGATGAGCAGGCGAAAGAATCAGCAAAATCAAACCTCGACACCCTGACGAAAGACCTTCGCATCAACGCCAGGACTCATGTCATCGGGGCGAATGGACGATCCTTCGATGAGGTTCTGCATGATTCTTCTCGCCATTCAGACATGGTTATTTTGGGCATTGCTAAACCGACAGATACCTTTCGAGAGTACTATCAAAGGGTTCAAAAACGTATCTCAATGCTTCCGTCTACGATTCTTGTGCTAGCTGCGCCCAACTTTGCGTTTACAGAGGTACTGAGAACTGAATAATGTGTTCATCAAGACATATCTGTTCAAGAAGATATTCTATCTAACGCTGGAAGCTGTTGTGCGGACTACATTGTTACCTTTGTAAATACTGAAGTAGAAATGAAGGTAAATAATATGAAACGCTTAGTGATTAGTGGCTTGTCCACCCTGCTATTACTCGGAGCAACTGCACCTGTCGTAACGGCACAAACATCTGGCGATGACTATGGCAATGACCCCATGACGCCATCCTCTAACACCTATGGGGGATATGGAACCGATATTCGTCAGACTGAAGCCTTTAACCTGGTAAGTTTTGCATATCGGGGTCAGCTTGAAGACGAGGGAATTGCAGGGTACAACCAATTAATTCAAGACTTTCGCACCAGAGATGTCACGGCTGAAGATGTCGTACAAGCTGGAATCGACAACGGTTATCTTTCTCCAGCAGCGTTGGAAGATGAGCAGTACGTCAATGCAGTTTTTGTTCAGCTAGAATCGTTGACCATTGGTAACTAATGGCGCGCAAAATGGCGCATGATATGTCGCACACAGCGAAGCGAATAAGCTTGTGCTTAGCTGGTGGTTAGGCTTATGAAAGACAGTGGCTATAGGGGTGCTACCTATCTTGGGTTAGCCGGGCCCGCTTGCTTGTGTACCGCTGGAGAAGGTGTGGAAGCTACGGCGAGTAACGGCTGAATCATCTCAGCTACTTGAATGAAAAGGGGCGTAGGTTTACCTATGCCCTTTTTCATCTCGATCAGATAAGAAATTATTCCCTCGGGCAGATCAAGGTGAAGAAGATTTCTCTTACGATCAAAGAAGTTAAGTAATTCAGCACAATTAAAAGTCAAGCTTGAAGCCTTACGTTGTGTATATAGAAGACAGTGCAAGGTTCTACGGGTTTTATGATTAATTGTAGCTGCTTACTTACAAGTGAAAATGTATTTTCGAAACGGAGAAAATATCATGGGTTTGGAAGAAAGAGCAAAAGCGGCAAAGAAAAACGTCGAAGGTAAAGTTCAAGAAGCTGCTGGTAAAGTGACGGGCGATCCTGAAGATAAAGCAAAAGGTAAAGCGAAGCAAACTGAAGCTGAAGTTCGTAACACGAAGGAAGACGTAAAAGATAAGGTCAAGCAGAAACTTGACTAATCTTATGTCTCAATCTTTAGTCTAACATTCTGAAGTCCCTTCAATCGATGTGAGAGGGCCAGGCTCAATTGAGTCTGGCCCTTTTTTCTGACCTTCTCGCTAATCTTAATCTTATAGCCGATTGCAACCGCATTAAGCACAAAAACAGGTGTGTGGCGCGGCGCGTCACACACCTGAACTTAACCAGCGCGCACCACAGCGCTGAATCGGCTCATATGACTGGCGACAGGGGCGATATTAACCCATGGATGGATTCTCAACTCAGGTGGGCTTGTTAAGTTAAGTATAGAAAGATAAACAGTTGTGCATTTACTTCAAATGCGTTGCAATGGCGATCGCCATTAGCGGTCTGTCTAATTCTATTGATGTTCATTGAGGACTTGACTTCATGGCTAACCCACAAAATAAGAATGTTACCTACTCCAATCAATTTGACCGTAAGTATGGTGAGTTCGGCACCAAGTTTGAATTTGGTTCTAATCCCAGTGCAGAGCTGTGGAATGGACGCTTTGCAATGATCGGTTTTCTGGCTGCTTTAATCTTAGAAGCAACGACCGGACAGGGCATCCTTCACTGGTTGGGATTGTACTAAATCCAGCAGGGCGACCATCTACACTAGTGTCATAACCAAGAAAAAGTGTGCAGGGGTTGAAACCTTGCACACTTTTTTGTACTCAATGGAGTAGGAATTTTACTTATTTCTGTTTTATTTCTGTTGCCCAGGCTCAGCCTGGGTAAATAGCAGGGAGGCTCTGCCTCCGACAATGGGGAGGCAGAGCCTCCAGCAGGCTTTCCCAGCGGGACGCTGGGAAACAGTCAACGAAAATCCATTTCTGTTGCAGGCTCAGCCTGGGCAAATAGCAGGGAGGCTCTGCCTCCGATGGCGGGAGGCAGAGCCTCCAGTAGGCTTTCCCAGCGAGACGCTGGGAAACAGTCAACGAAAATCCATTTCTATTACCCAGGCTCAGCCTGGGCAAATAGCAGGGAGGCTCTGCCTCCGACAATGAAGAGGTAGAGCCTCCAATAGGCTTTCCCAGCGAGACGCTGGGAAACAGTCATTCACTGGGAAACAGTCATTCTTAAAGACACTAGCCCTGGATGGGTTCCTGGAAGGCTTCGTGAATATTCAGATGGCGACTCTGCATTGTCGCTTGAAAAAGCTCCGTGGATAGAACCTGTTCAACCGGGTGAACCCCCGGTTGCTGGAGCTGACCGGATAAGATCAGCTCGGCAATGCTGCCCGTGCCCTGACCCGTGGCGATCGCCGCACTCTCATGGGTAAAGGTGGAAGAGTAGTGAACCGGGTGTCCATCGCGATCGCCCTTCACGTCACAGCGCATCGCCACCCCCGTGCCGCTAAAGCGATCGCTAACGTCAGTCATCCAGTGACTCACCTGGGCCAAAAACTCCACCGTTGCAGGCTGCTTCAACACTATTGGCGGCAACCAGTGGGCCATCGTCCAGGTGGCGTGATTATAAAAGTCCGGCACCACCCCGAACTTTGTCACCACGGTCTTTACCGGAAAGGACTGCTGGAGCGTCACGGCTTCGGGCATATCGTACCAATACACATGGGCACGTCCGTAGGGAACGGGAAACTCTAGAGCTTCCCGCTGCGTGTAGGGCTTGACCTCCTGCCATTGACCGTCTATCCAGGCTTGAAAGGGATGCTGGAGGCCGATAAAGGTCGTTCGCATGACCGTCACTCCAGCCCCCCCCGACCCCGCGACGATGTAGCTGAGCTGAATGGAATCCGCATGAACCATCTGCTCAACCCCCTGCTTCGCCATGCTATTGGAAATGCCAGGAAACACCCCCGTATTAATCACAGCCGTCACTCCGGCAGCTTCGGCAGCGGGATGAAGAGCCAGGGCTCTTTGAGTAAATTGGCGCTCATCACTCACATCCGCATAGTTAACGCCGAGATCGATGCAGGTCTGCAACACTTCGGCCTGACGATGATGAAACGGGCCTGCGGAATGAATCACCAAATTTGCTTTGGCGATCGCCTCTCTGACCTGTTCTTTATGGGACAGGTCGAGCACCTGAAACTGCACCGTCTCCCCCAACTCCTCCAGCGCAGCCATGCCCAGTTGGGGGTTGCGGCCGGTGATGGTCACCTCGGCTGAGGTATGGTTCACTACATCTTTGGCAATGCTGCTGCCAATTCGTCCACATCCTCCAATAATTAAAACTCGGTTCATAAATTCTCATCGATTACAACATACTCAGGTGTCAGAAAACACCCGCTTAATCGCCTGCTGTACCTCCGATACAACAGGCGATAGTCCCCGTTGGGAATTGAGAAAGACCCGCGCACAATTGCGTCCAGGCATTCCTGAAATAGACCCGCCAGGATGGGTGCCCGCCCCCGTCAGCAACAATCCCTGAATGGGCGTTTGATAGTTAGCAATCTCAGGTAAGGGACGCAAGAACATCATCTGCTCCAGGGACATGTCAATGTGGTAGTAGTTGCCTCTCGATACGCCGAGGCGCTGACTCAGTTCTGCCGGACTTTCAACCCGTCGGGCGATGATGGAGGACTTGAGGTTGGGGGCATACTCAGCAAGCTTATCTAAGACGCGATCGCCCACCCGCTCCTTAATCTCATCCGTCCAGCCTGTGCCGTTTAATCCCGTTCCTTCTGCCCCAGCAATCTGATAAGGCGCAAAAAACTCAATCCAGAGAGTATGCTTTCCCTCCGGAGCCATCGACGGATCAAGCATCGTCGGCACCACCGCATACATGGACGGATCAGCATCAGGAATGCGTCCCCTGGATGCCTCGTGGTGCGCTGTTTCCACCTGCTGCACTGAATCAGCAATCAGAACCGAGCCAATCAGGTAAGCATCATCGTGGTTGTGATGGATAAAGCGGGGAGCTTCCGACAGGGCACAGTCAATTTTGAGTAAGGATTCATTATTATTGACGATTCGCTTGTCGAGCCGCTGACGCAGAGACGCATTCGCTGCATCCACATCCGACGGCTCCATCAGGTGGAGAAAAAGCCGCTGGGCATCAACGCTAGAAATGACCGCCTTTTGAGCCCGATATTCTTTGCCGCCAGCCACGCGCACGCCCACCGCACGGCCATCATCCACCAGCACCCGCTCCACGGACTGATCGGTGAGAACAACCCCCCGATAGTTCCAGATAAACTTTAGTAAGGCATCAATCAATGCCCCTGTCCCGCCTCGGGGACGAGCCATCCCCGGTTCGTGGCGCAGCGCCATCATCATCGCACCGATCGCCAGATTCTTCTGAGAAGGAGCCTGACCCAGCTCCGAGGCCAGCCGTGCGAGGGGCGCTTTCAGCCACTCATTGGTAAACCACTCATTGAGCACATCCTCGGCACTCATCAGCATGGTTCGTACAAAATCCAGTGCCTTGTAGGGAGACCCCACGACTTGAAACGCTTCCTTCAAGGCATCGAGCGGATAGTTCTTAACAATATCGATGATCGAACTGGGGGATGAGTTGAACAGGGGGGTCACCATCCCAATCACCTGTTGCCAGTAAGTAATGAATTCTGCGTAGCGCTCTGCGTCTGATGAGCTGTAGCGGGCAATCTCAGCGCAGGTTTGCTCCACAGAACGGTGGCCTAGAAAATATTTGCCATCGGGCTGGGGACAAAACACCACCGGGTCGCACTGGAGATACTGAAGCCCGTGGCGATGCAGTTCAAGCTCCTGAACAACCGGAGCCAGATGAATGAACTCATGATCGATGGCGCAGAGGTTGAACTTGAACCCTGGAGCCTCCTCTGGCAGCGCCTCCACGGTTGTAGCCGCACCACCGGGCATTGAGTGCTTTTCTAGCACAAGCACCCGATATCCCGCTTTTAGCAGATACGCCGCACACACCAGGCCGTTATGGCCTGCACCAATTACAATAACGTCAAAGCTTTCCATGAACGCCTCTTTCAAATTACTGGTAATTTAACGAGATGGATGATGAACATCATCGTTCATTTGGTGGAAATCTAGCGATGCTTTTGGTTCCAGAGGTGTGTTGACGCGCCAGGTTTTTGATCTGTTGCGCTTAAAAAGAGTGGAGGCGATCGCTTAACGTACGACTAAAAGCGGATTGGAGAGGTTGCGGCTCGCCTGTTTTGTCGGTAAAGGGCTTGGCAAAGCAGCCATTCCTTTTCGCAAACATTAGTGATCATCGAACGATAGTAAGTGATCATCGAACGATAGTAAGTGATCATCGAACGGTAGTTAGTGATGATTGAACGTTTGTTGCTGATCATCGACTGCACGTTAGTGTCGTTCGAACAAACGCTACTGATCTTTGAATGCTGCCTAAAATCCAGCCGTGCCTGACGAAGAGGCAGGGGCGAGGGCACCGTGCTATCTAAGAATTTGTTTGGGG
>JAYKJC010000288.1:0-3554 GCA_035285885.1 Leptolyngbyaceae cyanobacterium
ACAGGTGCGCCAGGTTGGCCCTCTTGTTTATCTAGAGCAGGAAGCCCCAGATGTCTATTCACTCCACTTTAGTGAGACAGGAACCCTTCTATCGGGCTCGCTCAAGGCGGAACTAGCGACTGATTTATTTGTTCAGCGGATACGCAATGGGGAATTTGGAGCGGTTCTGATTCCGATGCTGCTTTTTGTCATCAGCATGGTTACCAGTGCAGCGATGGTGTTGAAGTTGGAATCGTTTCGACGGCGGGCCGATGTCCAGCGCAGTTTTGACAGTCGCATTGCGCTCTTGCGGGATGAGCTGTTCTATCAGGCTCAGCTTGGCTTACTCAACCAGCTCCATGCCCTTGAGGAAGTTGATGCCCTCTCAGATGCAAAATCACACGAACTTCGGCACCTGATTCACACCCAACTTCGGCAGGCCAATCACATAAACTTCGGCACCTAATTCACACCCAACTTCGGCACCTGGCTTAGACTTCGGTCTCAAGCCACGGAGAGGTGCAATTGAAAGTATGGGAGCCAAGACACAAGGAGCGCCAATGCCAATGGATAAAATACGAGAAATGCTTCGCTTACATGAACTCGGTCGCAACCAGACTGAGATCGCTCGCAGTTGTGGAGTCGCTCGCTCAACGGTACAGGATTATCTGAGACGAGCAACGGCAAAAGAACTGAAGTATGAGCAGCTCAAACAGCTCAGCGATAGTGAAGCAAAGGTATTGCTGGGGAAGGGGAAACAGCCGCATCCCCCCAGCGAAGAACCCATTGATTTTGAAACGATTCATCAAGAATTAGCCTCCAAAGGTGTCACCTTGTCGTTGCTGTGGCAAGAAGGCATCGAACGAGGGGAGTGGAATTGTAGTTACGGAGGGTTCTGTCGTCGCTACAACAAATGGAAAGGACACCAGAAGTTGAGTATGCGACAAATCTACACTGCGGGAGAAAAGCTCTTTGTCGATTACTGTGGCGTCAGCGTGCCTGTCGTTGAACCGAGTACAGGCACAACCACTGAGGCTCAAATCTTTGTCGCCTGTTTGGGGGCCAGCAACTACACCTTTGCAGAGGCGACACCGAGTCAGGCCCTGCCCCAGTGGATAGGCTCTCATCAACGCGCCTTAGCATTCTATGGTGGGGTTCCGGCTGCGATTATTCCCGATAACTTGAAGTCTGGAGTGACGGCCCCCTGTCGCTATGAGCCCGGTATCAATCGCACCTATCAAGATTTTGCCGAACATTATGGAGTGGCGATTATTCCAGCACGAGTGAAAAAGCCACGGGATAAAGCCAAGGTCGAAAAAGCGGTTCAAGAGGTGGAGCGACAAATCCTGGCTCCTCTGCGCCATCAGCAGTTTACGAGTTTTACTGAATTGAACGAGGCGATTCGAGGTCGTTTACAGCAGCTCAATCAGCGCACCATGCAAGGCTATGGCCTCTCACGACGGGCTCTATTTGAACGAACCGACCAGCCAGCCCTTCAGCCCTTGCCTCGCTATCCATTCGTCTTCGCCAATTGGAAAAAAGCAAAGGTGAATGTGGATTATCACATCGAAGTCGAACGTCATTATTATTCCGTTCCCTATTGGTTTGCCCGACAAGAGGTGAGCGTCAAAGTGAGCGAGCAGTTCATCGAGGTGTTCTACGACCATCAACGCATTGCGGCTCATCCCCGGGCTCAATCGCCCTATCGACATACCACGGTGGATGACCACATGCCACCGGAGCATTGGGCCTATAAACATCAATCCAAGGAACGATTCTTAGCCTGGGCACACCAGGTGGGGCCACACACCACCGCTCAGGTCGAAGCGATTTTTGATATCAAAGCCCATGAAGAACAAGCCTTTCGCACCATTAAAGGCATTCAACGATTGGCCACCCACTGTGGCTATGACCGATTAGAAGCCGCCTGCCAGCGAGCCAATCTCTTCAACATGACCGGGCTCAGACGACTCAAAGCCATCTTAAATGCTCATCTCGATGAGGTGCCCCCGCCGCTCGAAGCTCCCGCCACCTCTGTCATTGTCCATGACAATGTGCGGGGGCAATCCTACTACCGTTAATCTCTCGTTATCGTACCGATATCTGATGCAACAAACACTGGAACGACTCAAAGACCTCAAACTCACCGGGTTTCTTGAAGCCTGGCAAGAGCAACAACGCCAACCCACTTACCAAGACCTTTCCTTTGAGGAACGCTTCGCCTTGCTGGTCGAGCGAGAACATCTTAAACGACACCAACAGCGACTGAATCGACGCCTCAAAAACGCTCAGCTGTTTATCGGAGCATCCCTAGCTGAGGTCGATTTTGAGGTTTCACGGGGGTTGAAGAAATCTCAATTCCTCGAATGGGCCCAAGGTCATTGGCTCACAGACCATCTCAACCTCATTATGGTGGGACCCACAGGTACGGGTAAAACCTTTCTCAGTTGTGTCTTGGCAGACCATCTCTGCAAACAAGGCCATTCGGTGCGCTATTTCAAAACGGCTGAACTCATCTCTGAATTGAAGCTTGCCAAAGCCGATGGCTCGTTCCCAAAATTCCGCAAGCGGTTGGCAACCTTCGATATCGTGATTCTCGATGAGTGGCTCCGCGACCCGATGCCCCCTGCGGATGCTCGAGAGATGCTCGATTTCCTTGATGGCCGATATCGTCAGCGCTCTTGTGTCTTTGCCACTCAATTTCCTGTCAATCAATGGCACCAGCAAATTCAGGAACCTACCTTAGCCGATGCCATTCTCGACCGCATTGTCCATGATTCTCTGAGGCTGACCCTCAAAGGAGAATCCATGCGTAAGCTGACCAGCACCATTCAGGCCAAACCAGAATCCTCTACTGAATGAACCCTTTTTTTGTTTCTTTACTCATGAAGTTCAATTTCTCTGATAAGGTAAGGCACTTTATGCCTATAATCGCCTTATCACGTTTGTCGATTTTCATCCTGCCGAAGTTGACTGTGACTCGCTGCCGAAGTTACGTGTAACTGCCTGCCGAAGTTGTGTGAATATGCATAAATCGCCAAATTGCTGAGGCTGACATGCCCCGTCCGCTTCTGCAACGTCTTCAGATCGACTCCTGCATGGTAGAGCTTCGTAATCCCCGTTCGTCGATATGAGTGCGTACTAATGCCCTTCAGCCCGATATAGTCCGCCGCTTTTCTCAGAGCCAAGTCCGCCGCTTGCCGGGTCAAGTGCCCACCATTACGACCAGGAAAGAGATACCCACTCGACGGCAGATCCACACCATCGAGAATGGCCCTCAGCTTTGCCGAAACTTTCACATCACGAGTTTTCTTTGTCTTCGTCGTACTGGCCCTGAACACAATCCTATTGCCCACCCAATCCTCCGCCGTCAACTTCAGCGCCTCACTGATCCGACAAGAGGTGTAATAGCAGATCGCAAATGAGGCACGATGATTCGGAGCGAGTTCATTCAACAGCTCCTCCAGTTGAGACTCACTTAAGATCTCTGCTTGCCCATTGCGATTGTTCTTCATTATCTTCTGACTTGCTGTTTTGATACTTTAGCAAGTCAAATGCCAGTATCCTTTGAATTA
>JAYKJC010000289.1:0-4138 GCA_035285885.1 Leptolyngbyaceae cyanobacterium
GGTTGAGTAATTACCGTACCGCTTGCGCCCGTATCCACAATCATCTCGAAGGTCTGGTTTCCGTTGAAGGTGACCATGACAACTGGGGTGCCCCCAGCTCGGCGGACGATGGGCGCACGAAAGACGCCGCCTCCCGTTTGTGGCAATCCAGCGGTCTGCTGGTTGGATGAACGATTGGATGACCGACTCGGCTGAGAAGGACTGCTGCTTGAGGGTGACGGTGCGCTTTCCGGATCGATATCAATCGAGATGACGGTGGAGGATTCCGTGGGCACTGGAAGAGCGGCTTGCTCTCGGGCATAGCTCAAGTTTCGTCGATATTCGGTGAGCTTTTGCTGTGCGTCCGCATGGTTGGGACTGCTCGACGGCACACTCGCCATTAACTCGATGGCTTGTTGCCATCGGTTCGAGACCAAAAGCCAATCATCTTGAGACTGGGCAGACTGGCTTAAATTAAAGGCCGATGAAGCCCGATTAATCGCATCAGGATAGGTGTCATTCGGTGCTGCGGCAGTTTGTTGTGGGGTGTTCGTGGCGGGGGATTCTGACGCTTGGGGAGACGCGGATGGTGCAATTGTCGCCGATGGCTCTGAAGGAGAAGTCTGCTCAACGGGTTGTTCAACCGACAGGGCTGGAGTGTCTGAAGAGGTGGGGTCCGCAGAACCGTTGGCTAGCAGGCCACAGCCACCTCCGCTGAGAGTGGCGATCGCCCCTGCCAATACCATCAGCACCGCACGCGAGGGTCGTAATTTCTGCATAGGGTATACGATGTGTCTCTTCATATCACCTTCTGTCGGATCATAACGCTAGCTTAGCCTGAATTATTAAAGTTCAGCGGTTCAGTATCACTGCGGTCTCACGTGCGGGCAGTCTCACGGATGGGCGTCAACCTGAGGAGGCTCTTCATCTATTATTCCCATTGATACTCTAAAAAAGGCGTCACGCTGAAAGAAGGCGTCACACTGGATGCTCTACATCTAAAGTTCATCCGAAGGAAGACTGTTACAGTAAAAGCATAGGGTAGCGGTATCTGAGAAAGGACTACCAAGCCTCAGGTGCTGTTCCCCAAATCTAGCTGTTCCCCAAATCTAGCGACCCAATTGTCATATTTCACCACGATGTCCTCTGTTCCCGTTTGTCCTGTTCCTAAAGAGCAACAGCCCCTGGAAGAATATCAGGCCCTAAAAGATGCCTGGTTTTTCAGGTGGGCTGCGTTGGAGCGGTTTCAGTATCATCGACCGTTTATCGTTTTCTGGGGCATTGGCTGGCTTATTTCTGCTCCCATTGCCTCAGTGAGCTTTCCGATGGCCAAAGACCCTGTGCATTTTGGGCTAAGTTCCGCCGCCGGAGCGACAATCATTCCGCTACTGGTGTTGCTTCGGATTTATTTAGGTTGGTTCTATATTCGTAATCGGCTACTCGATGAAACAGTGGTCTATGAAGAATCAGGGTGGTACGACGGACAAGTGTGGGATAAGCCTCCAGAGGTCGTGGAGCGCGATCGCCTGATTGTGAGCTATCAAATTCAGCCGATTCTCAATCGCCTCAAAACAACATTTCTCATCATCGGACTGAGCTTTTTGGCTGGGTTCATCGTGTGGTGGACACTAACCGTTGTCCAATCACTCAATTCAAGCATTCAATTAATGTCATGATGAACCGTCAGAACTGACAGACGAGTATTCTAGTAAACGATGCTGAAGTAAACGATGCTGAAGAAGACATTGAATTTTCGTAAGGCGTCTTGAGTTCTAGATTCTGAATTCTAGATTCTGAATTCTAGATTCTGAGTTCTGGACTTTATATTTTGGATTTTGAGTTCGAGCCTTTAATCTAGGCACTGCTAACATTCACATGATTTTTAATTTGTATCACCTGTTGAGATATGACTAGAGGTAAGCGTACACATACCGCTGATATTGAAGTTCGGCTGCTGCGTGAGGGAATTGTCGAATCCGTTCACGTTGTTCAGGCTGCTCTGTGTGATGAACGAGGACGATTGCTCGCTTCGGCAGGGAATCCAGAAACATCAACGTTTATCCGCTCCGCGCTGAAACCGTTCCAGGCATTGGCGGTCACCTCTAGCGGCACGATGGAGCGATATGGGTTGTCAGATAAAGACTTAGCCATTATCTGTGCGTCTCACCAGGGCTCGACCGAGCAAGCACGGCAGGCATTCAATATTCTGTGGCGCAGCGAAGTTGAACCGAGCGCTTTGAAATGCCCCTGCCCGGAAGGAAAACAAAGCACGCTTCAGCATAATTGCTCCGGCAAGCACGTGGGCATGTTAGCCGTTTGTCAGCAGCGCAATTGGTCGCTTAACGGGTATTTAGAGCGGGATCACCCCGTTCAGAAAATGATTCTTGAGCGCTTGGCTGATTTGCTCCACATGCCTGCGGCTGAGTTCATCGGGGTGCATGATGACTGCGGTGCCCCAACCTATTTGCTACAGCTGCGGCAAATTGCGTTTTTATATGCTCAGCTTGCATCGGGCAATAATTTAGATATGGAACGCATTGTTCGTGCAATGACTCATCACCCGTCACTGATTGCGGGAGAAGGTGGATTTGACACGGAATTGATGTGTCTAGCGGAAGGCGAACTACTTAGCAAAGCAGGATCCGAAGGAATCCAATGTGTGTCGCGTTTGGGGCAGGGATTAGGGCTTGCCATTAAGGTGATGGATGGCTCCAAACGCGCTAAATATGCTGTGGCAATTCATCTTTTGAAGCAATTGGGTTGGATTACCCCCACTATGTCAGAAACGTTAGCGGATCAGTTTATGTTGATCGGGGACTACAAGCGCTTAGATATTGTTGGCGAGTTGACGATGGTCTAGAACTGCTCCCAATCATGTTTGAAAACCTATCTGTGAGCCCCTTTGTCCAGAGGTTCAAGCCGAAGGGACAGGCCAACATATCGGGATTGCCTCAAAAAGTTACTTTCATTTATGCGATAATTGAAAACTCACGCTATACTGGAAAAACACAACGCGGGGTAGAGCAGTCTGGTAGCTCGTCGGGCTCATAACCCGAAGGTCAGTGGTTCAAATCCGCTCCCCGCCACCACATACTCGCAAAAAAGATCTCGAATATTAATCGAGATCTTTTTTTGTTGCTTGAGTAGGTTTGGCTTTTTGGGTTTACGCCGAAGATTGTTCAGCGTCTTCGAGTTCTTGCTGAAGTCGCGCCAGAATAGATTCTCGATCGAGTTGACTGACAATGTCTTGAATCACGCGACGACTGCCTTTGGGGCCCCATGAGCACCCGTTTTCTAAATAAACTTGAGCCGCTTTCCCAACCCGATAGGTACCGTAGCCTGCGAGCGTGGCTTGGGCGATCGCCGCCGTCGAATAAGCGGCCAGCCCGGTCACACTCTCAAACATCGAAGCGAACGCAGAGGCACTTTTCCCCACGCCGAGCAGCACACCACTGCCCACTTCGCCCACCAGCAAACTGAGAGAACTCCATACAATCGCATTCCAAAGCTTGTTGGCTTCATGGCCCGTCATCGGTAAGCCATAGAGTTTTGCCATGGAGCGAATCATCACCAAGTCGGCGATCGCCCCTCCCGCCAGATCAAGAATCGCCACTGGATTCGCGGCAACGGCAATCCCCTTCCAGGTGGCAAACTTCCAGATCAGCTCTTCGGCATCGTCTTGATACACCGAGAAAGATGTTTGAGTAATGTCCTGTTCGATGGTTTGCACATCGCGTAAGGCGTTGAGAGCTAACAGCAGTTTTCCATCTCGCTGCAAGAGCGTCAGCACCCTTTCGCGAAGCTCATCAATCTGAGGAGGGGGCGCTTCCCAGTCATAGGTGACGCTTCCGTCGGGCCATTCGGTCTTGACTTGAACGGGCGCAGGTTCCGCCGCAATGCACACGATGTTGTCAAGCGCGAGGGACAGAACATGGTCGGGGGTCTCCTCATCTAAACGGGCGTTGAGTTTTTGGGCGATGGTTTGTCGATCGTAGTCGGGATAGAGGTCGATTTTATTGAAGACGACGAGCAGCGGCTTGTGGAGTGCATGAAATCGGGCGATCGCCTCGTATTCGGTGCGGGTCATATCCCCTGAAATCACAAATAAGATCAGGTCAGCCTGCTGAGCGACATCCGCCGCCATCGCTGCGCGATCCTC
>JAYKJC010000290.1:0-2919 GCA_035285885.1 Leptolyngbyaceae cyanobacterium
GCTACGGCCTTGTTGCGACCAATGACGGCAAGACTGCCCCCATCCTTGTATCGGAAGGGACCCACGGTTTTGCACTGCTCTTTAGCCTTGATGAGTTTCGCAATATAGCTGCCCTGCTGCATGGCAACGGCTCCCACTCCAGGGAGCGGGCGATCGGATTGATGGGCGTAATTCGCCAGATCTCCGATGACAAAAATGTTGGGATGATCGGCGACGGACAAATCAGGATTGACGACGACCCGACCCGCGCGGTCGAGTTCGGCTCCGGTGCGCTCGGCCACAACTTTGCCCAGAGGTGAAGCTTTGACGCCTGCGGCCCATAGAATTGTGCGTGCCTTGATGGTCTCCGTGCGATCGCCCTGCTTCGTCGTCACCGTATGCTCTTCAATATTCGTCACCATGCGTGCCGTCTGAACTTGAACCCCCAGCTTTTCCAGGTCTTTTTGAGCTTGGGCAGACAGTTCTGGCGAGTAGGGGGGCAATACCCGATCCATGCCTTCGAGCAAGATGACGCGGGTTTCCTTGGTGTTGATATGGCGGAAATCTTTTTTGAGGGTATAGTTTGCCAATTCAGCCAAGGCTCCAGCCAACTCAACCCCCGTGGGGCCGCCGCCCACGATGACGAAGGTGAGCCATTCTTTGCGCATCACCGGATCGGATTCTCGCTCAGCGGCTTCAAACGCCAGGAAGATCCGCTGCCGGATGCTCAGAGCATCTTCGATGGTCTTCAATCCGGGCGCATGCTCAGCCCAATGATCATTGCCGAAGTAGTGGTGGCTGACGCCCGTGGCGATAATCAGCGTATCGTAGGGAATCTTGGATTTCCGCAGAGTGATCAGATTATTCTGGGGGTCAATGTCCGTGACCTCATCCATCATCACCGTCGTGTTTTTCTTGCCACTGAGAACGACTCGAAGCGGAGAGGCAATATCGGCAGGAGAGAGGCTTCCCGTAGCCACTTGGTAGAGCAGCGGCTGAAAAAGGTGAAAATTTCGTCGGTCGATCAGCGTCACATCAAACATCGACGGGTCAAGCTCTTTAGCGGCATACAGTCCGCCAAAACCACCCCCTACAATGACTACGCGATGAAGAGAATCCTGGCCTACTGTCATGCTGTACCTCTAGCTTGCGTCTGTTGTGAAATCGACAACTGTTCAGTCAACAACTGTTAAGTTATATTTCCCTATTTACTCATAGGACAGAACATTATGCATCCGCTGTGTCGATGGTAACGGTCAGAACGACTGGCACGTCATGGCTAGAACATTTTTCTATTGGTCTTTTCTGGGCGATGATTGATTTTGATCGGTTGCCCCTTTGTTGTGATTGCATTCAGCACCTCACACGACCGAATGCATAATATTCAGGGACAGGATCTGGGGACAGTATGCAAGGACAGATTACTCAGCTCAGCATTTCTGATGGAGGGGTGCCGAAGACGGCCATTTCTCGGGCAACGGTGACCGAAGAGGGATTGGAGGGCGATCGCCAATCTAACCTCAAGTATCATGGTGGCCCCGACCGGGCGGTGTGCCTCTGGTCGCAAGAGATTATCGACCAACTCCAGGCAGACGGTCACCCCATTGCGGCGGGCTGCGCCGGAGAAAATATCACCCTTCAGGGACTCGACTGGGGGGCGATCGCCCCTGGCACTCAGCTTCGCTTGGGCGATGAAGTGGTGCTGGAAATTACCGACTACGCCACACCCTGTCGGAAAAACATGCGCTGGTTTTCTGACCGAAAATTTGGACGCATGAGCCAAAAGCAATGTCCTGGACAAAGCCGCCTCTATGCACGGGTCATGTCACCGGGCGTGCTGCAACCGGGCGATCGGGCTGACGTTTTGTGGCGATCGCCACTTTAATCACGCCCTTCTGATCACGTCCTTCTGGTCACACTCTTCTGAGCAAGACTTTCAGAACAAGACTTTCTATGAGAGCGACGAATAAACCTCTCGAATCTAACCAGGGCTAGACGCTGGGTGACGTGCAGCTCGATAGCCTGAGCATAGGCTTGGCGTAGGTCCATCCCATCGCTGAGCTAATCATTGAGTGAAATCAGGTCTATGTCTATTCCCATTCCCCGTCGCCCCAGCGGTTACTCGCTAGGTGCGGCGATCGCCCCTGTTCAGGTTGATGTGTTTGTGGACATCGAATGTCCCTTTTCTCAGAAAAGCTGGTCAACGGTGCAAGCGTTGCGTGAGCACTACGCCGCTGATCAGGTTCGCATCACCGTTCACCCGGTGATTTTGTGTGACCATCGGCAAAGTTGGGATATGACGAAAGCGGCTGTGGCGATCGCCTCAGATGATGCCCAGTTTTGGGAGTTTTTCAGCTATCTCTATCAGCGGCGAGAGCGATTTGCCGAAGACGCCTTCGACGACCAAAATCGCCACGATCTGTATGCGCTTATCACTGAGTTCATCAACGATTTTGGGTTAACGAACTGGGATCAGGCCAAGGTGACCCACGTTCTCAATGAGGATGATTTGGTGAACCGCGCCAAAACCCCGATTCGCTACGCCATCTCCCAAGGGGTGTGGTCAACGCCGACTTTCTTCATCAACAAGGCCGAGGCCGATCAGTTGTCGTCGAGCTCAACTTTAAGCGACTGGCAAGACGTGATTGATCCCCTGCTGTAATGCTTCAGGGCATTGATTCTCAGTAATTCTTCAGGACGTTCATCAGCCCTTGTAGGATTCCGCTTGTCCGTCGGCATCGCTGTACAGATTCAACAGCTCCACGATGACGCCGTTTGTCCAGCCAAATCCCGTTTCGTTGGAGGAGTAGCCAAAGTGAATTTCATCCGAAACCTTGGCAGAACGGCGCTCCAGGTCGTACTTTTCGAAGATGGTGCCCGTCCGCTCATATTCTTCGGTGACCATCGTGACGAACTTCCCAATGAGTCGCTTGGCGTCTT
>JAYKJC010000291.1:0-5283 GCA_035285885.1 Leptolyngbyaceae cyanobacterium
ATTGCCTTAGGTGATGCAAATTGGCCAGAAATCCTAACCTCTCCGGCCACGGTCTATTACGACACCGTGGGTGCGGTTCAATACTAAACTGCAATGACTCACATCACTAAATCTTAAAAAGACTGGAGATTCTTGAAGAATCTCCAGTCTTTTTAAGATTTAGTGATGTGACTCATCGTCATTTAGTACTGAACCGCACCCACGGTGTCGTAATAGACCGTGGCCGGAGACGTTAAGATTTCTGGCCAATTTGCATCACCTAAGGCAATGTTGCCGGGAATGTCTTGCACCCACTGCTGCTGCACAGCGGCGCTGTAGTTGAGGTAGAGCTTGCCATCCACAATTCTCCATGCAGTCGGGTCGATAGACGCGAGGTTGCCTTCGCTCAAGGCTTTGGCGCAATAGCCGCCATACTGGGGTGCAAAGGCTTCAGGATTCTCGACGAAAGCGGTGAGATTGGCTTCGCTAGAAAACTTCCAGGTTGCACCATTCCACTCATATTGATACGCACTGCTCCCTTCAACGGGCTGACCTTCTGTGAAATAAGCGACGGGGTCATACCCACGAATAGCTAACGTCTGACCTGCCTGCTGATCAAGCTGGGGATCAGAGTAAATCTTCGGAGCAGCAGCCGTTACCGCTGCCGCGCAAGGATCAGCCGCCGCACAGGGATTCGCCGCACAGGGATCGACAGCTGCACAAGGATTCGCTGCACAAGGATTCGCTGCACAAGGATTCGCTGCGCAGGGGTCTACAGCTGCGCAGGGATTCGCTGCGCAAGGGTTAACTGCCGCACAGGGATTTGCTGCACAGGGATCGACGGCTGCACAAGGACTGGCCGCACATGGGTTCGCCCGAACAGTAGAAACTATGGATGGAAGGGAAACAGACCCAATACCAACTAAGGATGCAATGGTGAGTGCTGCAAAGTACTGAATTTTCATAAAGGGATTACTCCTACCCAGTCGTTAGATGATCTACAAGAGCTTTCGATGCACGTTACAGAACTCAGTAAATCCGACCACTCTAAGGCAGAGATAAAGGGAACATGAGTAAGCCATTAATTCGATAGGATTTAGAAAACTTGAATCAGAATATCTCCGAATCTTCGCCAATCATTATATTCAGCCAAACTTATGCGCCAGCCTGATTGGACCCAATCCGCCTTTGCCGTTAAAGCTGTCACTGTCGAAATTGGCTTTTGGATTTCGGAGTTTTTTGAGTACAGCGTTCTCACCAGCAAAAAATGTAAGCACAAGCCACACTGTGATATTCACCGTGAACCGCTTTATCAGCCTCAACTGAAGAAACATAAGAGTCGAGGCGATCGCTCATGCGTTCTGACTCAAGCCGTACAGTCACCGTACTATCCTGCAAGCGAGTCCAGTACAGAGAAGTTGATCAGGCATTATTTAGATGTTGACCGTCTGATTCAGCAGCATTCAACACCAGGATGGCATCACTATTTTTGGATGAGTCCCGTCATTTTTGCGCAGGAACGTTTTGAGTTGGATTTTCCTTATCACGATACATGGAAGCAGACAGAGGAATTTTTGAATCAGATCAGCGTTCAAAACGATGGGTTTCTACTCCAGGGACGGGATCAGGGTTGGAATGTTGATATCTATGCCACATCTGACCAGGTGTTTTTAAGGCAAGGCATTATCCAGGGTGATGAGTTAAATTGTGTGGTCTGCGATCGCCCCTCTTTTACCGAGCAAATCCGCCTTGTGAGAGAGCGAACTCATCAGATTGTGATGGAGTTGTGTGCAGCGGTTGGAGAGACGTATTGGATGGATTCGTAGCATTGGATTGATCCGTGCGATTGGATTGATTCGTGCGATCGCCCGTTTTGTTTTGACCGATGAATTTGACCTATGAAGACCAATGCCGCCCGTATTCTCGATCGACTGAAGGTGAGTTACGAAATTTTAGACTACGAGGTTGATCCCAATAATTTAGATGCTGAGCATATTGCTGGCAAACTAGGACTCGACGCCGAGCGCGTTTTCAAAACATTAGTCGTCAAAGGCGATCGACAGGGCATTTGTTTTGCAGTGATTCCAGCAAACACGCAGTTAGACCTAAAGCAACTCGCTCGACTCAGTGGCGATCGCAAAATGAGTGTCGTCCCGCTAAAAGACGTGCAGCCTCTAACGGGATATATTCGCGGCGGCGTCACCGTGCTGGGCAGCAAAAAACCGTTTCCCGCCTATGTTCACCTCACCCTTCAAGAATTTGAAACGATTGCCGTCTCCGCCGGAATGAGAGGTCAGATGTTGCTGATGGTTCCTCAAGACTATCTCAAGGCCGTGAGTGGAACGGTGGGGGCGATCGCCAAACCCAAATCTGAGGCAAGCGAATCATGACCAAGAGACACAGCAGTCTCAGTCAAAAATCACCCCAGCACTGACACCTTTACTGAAACTGGTAAACAGGCAACGTGAAATGAAAACTGCTTCCTTTGCCCGGCAATGAATCAACCCAAATTTGTCCATAATGGGCACGAACGATTCGCTGGCATAGCGCTAAGCCAATGCCATATCCATCTTTGCTTTCATCGCGTTCCAATCGAAATCGATCCTCAAATATTCGGTCTTGATTCTCTAGAGGAATTCCCGGCCCTGTATCACTAATGCTGACCTGCACCTTCTGAGTCGTCCGATGAAGCGCTGCAATCTCAATCTTGCCTCCATTCGGCGTGTACTTCATCGCATTATCCAGCAGATTCACCAAGAGTTGGCGCACCCGCTCAGGGTCTGCGTAGATGTTAGGCAAATCTTGAGGAATATCAGTTCGAACCGTTTGAGATTTTCCTTGAAACTGTCTCTCTAATCGATTCAGCGTATCCACCAACAATTCTTGCAAATCTAGAGGAACAGGGTGAATTTTGAAGCGTACATTGCTGCCTTCAGCCGCCTGAAGGACATCCGTTATCATCCGATCAATCGCTTTAGTCTGAGTTCGAGCATGCTTCATTAATTGTTTTTGAAGGGCCGACGTCATCTTTGATTCTGTCGAATTTTCGCCAACCCCTCCACCCATATCCAGAGTTTCCAGCGCAATAGAAAGCGCAGTCAGTGGATTTCTTAAGTCATGGGCCAGCATGGCAATCAAGCGATCTTTAAATGAAAGTTGAGCCTGTAGATCCTCGTTTTGCTGGCGAACCTGGAATAACTCATCCGACAGTCGAATCAGCTCAGCCTCATCCGACACAGACGCAACAGACTGAGTTGCCTTTCCCCGTTCAATTCCTACTTCAATTCCCTGTTCAACTCCTGGTTCAACGCTGTTGCCATTATGAGCAGCGTTCTGTCCTGCCTGGTTCTGATAGTCCTCAACAGCTTGCTGCCATCGAGCCCACCAATTGTTCAATTGCTCGATTAAATTATCTCCCGCAAGAATTTGTCGAGATCCAGGATGCAACTTGATGAGAGCAGGAGTCGCAACCAGCTTAAAGTGCTCAACCAGATACGGTTGTTCGCCAACATCAATAACCTGAAGCTCACACGCATATTTTTCCTGTCGCCGAGAAATGAAATCCCGAACCAGCTTGATCTTTTCTCGCATTCCAGGGCGCTTATCCACAAACAGCAAGAGCTGGATGCATAAGTCAGCTTGAGTCATCTGTTTGGGTACTGCCTCCATGCAATGCTCTTCCGTACTCAAAACACGTCTTGAAAACAGTCGTCATAGTCATGTAATGAGCAGGAGACTTTAGAAAAAGTCACCTGCATCGACGACCCATTTATCCACATTGTACTAACGAATCAGCCCAACATTTAAGAATTGCTTAACATGATGGAATGATAGGGGCTTTAGCCTCTAACCCCAATCCAGGTTGGGCTCTATAGCTTTTCCTATAGAACTCTATGGTTCCCAGACCCGACTCCACCCTCGTCAATCTCTACAGCACGAGAGATGACATGAGTGGAAAATAAACCCAGCATTCTATTCTGGGCTGATTTTCAGGCTTATTTCTGGGCTTATTTCTAGGCTCATTTCTGGGCTCGGTCTTTCTTTAGGCATGAGGAGGGTTGGGCGTGCAGACCGCGCCTGTACACTCAGCGGTCCTTACCAATATCCCCTTAACACGAGGTCGAATGATCCAGCGGTTTGCAATCAAGTTAAGAAAAAAACCAGCTGTGTGGGGCGCTTTGCGCCCCACACAGCTGTACTTAACCACGCGCATAGCGCTGTATGTGTCCAAATCATCAAGTTTTATCAATGATCTTGACTAGACGACGACTAGGGAGTTCTCTTGGAGGACATGCGGCTTAGAGGGTATTAGTAATACACTTATGAAAGAGTGTGAGGGGAGCGAGTGTGGAACCGAAAGAGCGCGATAAATAGAGCACCGCAAGACATGCCTATTATCTGGCTCTGAATCAATTGAGCACTTAGAGTGCAGTTTTCAGAAATTGACGACGTCAAGACTGGAGTCGGTATATATCATCACTCCTTGGGGCGGAATGGATTCTAATTGTTTAGGTGGACGCTATAAAATTATTGGGCAGCTCGGGGCTGGGGGCTTCAGCCGAACGTTTCTCGTTCAAGATTTACACTTGCCTAACAATCCGAGGTGCGTTATTAAGCAGCTTAAGCCCCAAACCATGGAGCCAAAGTCTCTCGAAATGGCGCGTCGGCTCTTCGATACAGAAGCTCGCGTCCTCTACCAATTGGGAGAACATGGACAAATTCCGACGTTGCTCGCGCACTTCGAGGAAAGTCAGGAGTTTTACCTCGCACAAGAGTATATTGAGGGCATTCAGCTCAGTTGGGAAATCTCCAAACAGGCTCCGTTTTCGGAAACTCGGACGGTGCTCTTGCTTCGCGAAATTTTAGATATCTTAGTTTTTGTCCATCAAAAGCAGGTCATTCATCGCGATGTTAAACCGTCGAATCTAATTCGACGCTATCGCGATGGCAAAATCGTGCTGATTGACTTTGGGGCTGTTAAGGAAGTCAGTAAGCAAAAGAGCCATCCAGATCTTGACTTCACCAGTTTGACCGTCGCGGTAGGCACGCAGGGGTATATGCCGAATGAGCAGTTGGCTGGTAGACCCAGGTTCAGTAGTGATGTTTATGCGGTCGGGATAATTGGAATTAGAGCCTTGACGGGCATTCACCCCAAGCACTTTAAAGACGACATTCAAACTGGAGAATTAGATTGGCATCAGCATGTCAAATCAGCGTCTCCTGAATTGATTCGTGCCATTGACCGGATGGTGAAATATGACTTCCGCGATCGCTACCCGTCAGCCATTGAGGCGCTTGAGGCTC
>JAYKJC010000292.1:0-5905 GCA_035285885.1 Leptolyngbyaceae cyanobacterium
ATGCCATCATCCTCCGCAATGAGTTCGGAAAGTCCTGGATTTCGCGTCTTCTATCAATGAGCAACGAAGAAATCCAGGAGTTTTGCGAAGTCAAAATGGGCAGCAAGTCATCCATCATGGCCCTTCAGCGAAAACTCACGCGACTGGATGACCTGAAATATATTCGCAATTCCCGCCCCCATGATGATGTCAAGCAAATTTTGCAGTCGCTCGAAGCGGGAAAGCATGTTGTTGTTGAGTTCGGGTCTCAATCTAATATGCTGTCTTACATGCTGGCTACAAATATTATTGCTCGACGCATTCATTCGAGTTACGTCCGTAAGTCAGAGAAGTTTCTACAAACGAAGAATCCGGGCGATCGCCCTCTCCAACTCATGATCACGATCGAAGAAGCCCATCGATTTCTTGATCCCGCCACCGTCCGGCAAACCATCTTCGGAACCATTGCCCGTGAGATGCGCAAGTACTTCGTCACGCTATTAGTCGTTGATCAGCGTCCCTCTGGAATTGATAACGAAGTCATGTCACAGGTCGGAACTCGCATCACAGCCCTGCTAAATGATGAAAAAGACATTGATGCCATTTTTACGGGAGTATCTGGCAGTCAGAATTTGCGGTCGGTACTGGCAAAACTAGATTCAAAACAGCAGGCTCTCGTCCTTGGGCACGCAGTTCCCATGCCCGTTGTGATTCGTACTCGCTCCTATGACCACACCTTCTATTCAGATATCGGCGTCTCTTTTTTGGACGATGAGCAAGATGAAGACGTAGTGGCTGAAGCGTATCATGCCCGTATAGATCTGGGCATCTAGAAATTAGCAAGCATGCTTTGAGCTTGGGGGTATTCGTTGGGTACGAATTAGCAAAATGACAAGGATGACGCTTCAATCATTCTCCAAAGCAATGCCGGTAACTCACGCACTAAAGCCAATCCATTAGTGTGAATCACGCAACGCTAACGAACCAACACTAACGAACGAGTACCAATCAACGAATGCCGATAAATGAATGCCGATAAACTCATTAAGCATTCAGCTTCCTTTAAGATTCTAATGCTATCCATAGAGGGGTAGCTTCACCGTTTTTCAGCTCTATCTTTTTCTTCAAAGAGGATTCGATCGATTTAATTCGTCGGTCGTGAGTGCTTGAAACCTTCGCTTCATGGAATAGGAACTTTTTTGACTTAGCGGCGTCTACGCATCAAACAATTAGTTTCTGAAAGCAAAACTTTTTATGCATAATCAATCAAAATACTCTCAACGGAGTCTCTAAAAGTTGAGATCTTAACGGCAGAGCGTGAAACCGCTATCAAATGAGTACGGGAATTACCCAAACGCTGATTAATCAAAAGCTTCAAATTTTCCGTATTGTAGAGGGGTGAGGGTTACAGCCAATGTCGAGGGGGTTCTCTGTTGAAAGCTGAAAGTGTTTGCAACGGAATGCTTTGTTGCTATTCGTTTCTCAACGATGTCTCAAAAATGTTGATATTTAATTAGTTTTCATTCGGTCTTTAATTGATAGTTCGAGCTTGTTTTTTTGAGTCAATTCGATCCTATCAGTGACCCATAGATTGATTGAAGTCTAACAGTGACAAAGGTTAATGTGAGGAGATTCTAAGATTGAGCTTCATCAAACTCACCACCATCATTCAGTCAAATCAACTCCCTAAGTTTTTCTTAACATTAGAGACTTTGAGTTCGACCTCTGAAATTCACCCTTTCGGATGAATCTACTGACTTTACAGCACTATAGAATGGCTATACTATACGAATAAGTCGGACTTACTATGAGTTTTAGTCTTGTTCCCGGTAGATATAGTTCAGGTTGTGTGATTTACGAAATGTATCTAGTGCTGTTTTGCACACCTGTCAGTCGCTCTCTTGAGCAGGGATAGTGTTTGCTGGGGTACGAGTTGCTCTTGGTAGTTGCATGATGGATTAGCATTGACTCCGGGCATCTAAGAGCCTGGATGTGCAGGGTTTCTTTTGAGAGAGATTTGATTTATCAGGATTGGCCGATATTCAATCGATAGGTTTACTGCAAGTAGGTACGACGGTTCTTTTGTAGACGGAGCCCGCCAAGGTAGGAAAAATTTTTTGCCAGTGTGGCTTCAACAGCATCGTTCTCTATCTGTTCACCGTGTATCGCTGCATATCAGAAGTTCGAGTTCTTTCCGCATTGCTGTTATTCGTTGAAATGCATTCGATCTGACGATCTCCAGTTTGGCTCACCTCTAGGGGTTGAGCTTTCAACTATTCACTTCCAAGGGCATCGCTGCCGACCGGGTCTTTGGTTTCAGTTAGTTGTCGGCACTAGAATCGAGTTCAGCACAGATTATGCAAACCGTAACCGCCAACATCGATAAATCTAATACGAAAAAGAAGTCCATGTTCACTGCAGATATGGTTCGGACCTACTTGCATGAGATTGGACGTGTACCATTGCTAACTCATGAGCAAGAGATTGTTTACGGTAAGCAGGTGCAGAAGTTAATGTCGCTGCTCGAGGCTAAAGATTCTTTAGAAGAAGAACTGGGCCGTGAGCCGACTCAGTCTGAGTGGGCTGAGCGTGTCTCTATGAATGAGGCAGAGTTAACTGAGACGCTTGAGGTCGGCCAACGGGCAAAGAAGAAGATGATCGAAGCGAATCTTCGTCTAGTGGTGGCGATCGCCAAAAAGTATCAAAAGCGCAATTTGGAATTCTTGGATCTGATTCAGGAAGGGACGTTGGGGCTTGAGCGTGGAGTCGAGAAGTTTGACCCGACTCGGGGTTACAAGTTCTCCACCTACGCATACTGGTGGATTCGTCAGGCAATTACACGGGCGATCGCCCAGCAGGCCCGCACTATCCGCTTGCCTATTCACATCACTGAGAAGTTAAACAAGATTAAGAAAACTCAGCGAGAGCTTACGCAGGAACTGGGACGCAGCCCAAATCCGGCTGAGATTGCTGAAGCACTGGAGCTTGATACCGCTCAAATTCGTGAGTACTTGTTAATGTCTCGTCAGCCTGTGTCGCTCGACATGCGGGTGGGAGATAATCAAGACACGGAACTTCAAGATTTGCTTGAAGATGAAGGTGCCTCTCCAGAGAACTACACGACTCAGGAATTGCTGCGGCAAGACATCAACAATCTTCTTCAAGAGTTGACGCCTCAGCAGCGAGAAGTTCTGACGTTGCGCTTTGGTCTGACCGATGGCAACGCCCTCTCTTTAGCAAAAGTGGGGCAGCGCATGAATATCAGCCGCGAGCGAGTTCGCCAACTCGAGCGTCAGGCATTGGATCATCTGCGTCGTCGCAAAGTGACCATTCGGGGCTACTTGGCGAGTTAAGGTTGCGAATAGCCGAGAGTAACCTGAACTTAGATGTGGAAGCCAGCTATTGTTTGATGTAGCTGGCTTCCACGTTTTTCTTTAAATCCCTATGCACACGTCTTGGCAAACTTCTCCAACTGCAACAAAGAAAAGAGGGTTTTGGGCGCGCGTTGTACATGTTTAGCGTATTCCTTGTTCCCTGCCAGAGTCAGGGAACAAGAAATTAGAGAACGCTAAACACATAGCGCGCGTCGCGCGCCCAAAACCCTCTTTTCTTCGTAAATTTTGCCAAGTCGTGTATGCAAACCTTCGACAAAAGCGCAAGGTGATAACGCCTGTTAGAGAATTTACCCATTTGGGCATATTGAGTTCGCACTCTATCCTTCGTTACTATCTGGGTAAACGCGTTAGAATCTCTAGCCTTTACCCAGTTTTGCTTTGAGCGTGCTTCTACTATTTCTCGAAATGGAATCATTCCACATGAATAAAGGTGTGTTGTTTTCTGGAATGGCCTGAAGCCGGACTGTAGTGACAGATCGAGTGGACGAAGCTGGGCGATCGCCGTTCTCGGCGCTAGCATTTTCGCTGAATTTTAAGCGTTAGATGAAGAAATTTTGTGTCGGTTTAGGGGGCAATTCTAAGTGGTCCACTGTGGTCAATATGAAGATTCTTAAGTGGGCCAGGTGCACACGGGTTTCATCAGTGAATGAAACGGAAAATCATTTTTGCATCTACTGGGCGATCGCATGTAACCCTTATGTAAAGTCTTTTCCAAGATTTTAGAGAGGGACTCGTTTTTCGCTAGAGTGAGGATAGAGAAGAACCTGTGTTCACCTATTAGGCACGGTTTCGTTTTCGCACCACACATTTTCAACTTTGATGATGAGCTTTTTGTGAGATTAGCTGAGAAAACTCTAGTCCTCTTCAAAGCAGCAGTTCAGGTAGAAGCTGGATACTCATTGTAGGTTTCGGTCAGAAAGGTAGGAGGTCGCGCCATGCATTCCGCCATCATTGCTTTAAGGCAGCGTACGTATCAAATCGGTAATTCATTACGAGTGTCGGCAGCAGTGACATCTCTGTTGCTGGCCATGTTAGCAAGTGCGGCTTCATCTAATGTCGTCCAGGGTGCTGAGGGGCCCATTATTTCTCAGCTTTCATCGGGGTCTGACGTGGCGATCGCTACGTCACCTTCAGCGCCACAGCTTCGAGGCAGTAACCCACCGGACGCTACGGGTGCTCAGCTAGCGCAGACCATCACGCCTCTCGAAGATGGGGTTTATTTATATGGTCAATCTCCCGTACCGGAGCAACTGGGGAGTGCATACCTTGTTTTTGAAGTATCCTCCAGCGATGTGGTTGGCGCGTTTTACATGCCCCATTCTTCGTTCGATTGCTTCAATGGCGAATTCCAGTCAAATCAGCTTGCATTGCAGATTACTGATAGTTACGAGCAGGTCACTTTCCCGTATTCCATCGCGTTAGAAAGGGATACCGAAGTCGCTTCTTCAGGGGATCTTGTTTCTGACGACATTGGTCTTGCGGGCTTTCATCCCATTGAATCTGTCAGTGAGAATGACTACCGAATTCTGAATGTGTGCAAAACTGATCAGCTAGAGTCCCTACAAGATTAAGAACTGTAAGATTAAGAACTGCGAGACTCAATAGCCGATAGGGCGATCGCACGATGTTTCTCAAACCTGTTGGGTTAAGCTGCCCGACAGGTTTTTTATTAGAAGCCCAGTAGTGTGGTGGGGGCAAGGGGTTCAATGGTGGGATCATCGCCTCCAATTTGATTGGTGCGAATAATGTGCATGGGCGTGTGGCCCAGGGTGAGTAATTGGAGGGTGAGCTCGTCATGGGCGCGTCGAGGGAGCAGGGTTCGCCAACTCCTCAGGACAGAGAGAAGACTCCGGTTAATGCTCCAGTTGGGCTGGTCGCCAATTCCAGCCAGGGCTTCTGCGTTTTCTTGCCAGTCAGAACGCACAAGGCCAAGGGGAGTGAGCTGATTCTCTAGCATGTGACCCAGCTCCACGAGCGACTGAAATCTTTGAGTCTGTGGATGATCCGGATGAGCGTTTAGCCACTGCTGAATCGTTGGGTTCGTCTGAATTTGATTTTCGACGGACTGAATCGTCGCGTAGAGCGCTTGGTTGGAATCTTGCACACAGGAAGTTGATGGCGTAACAATTGCAGCTCCCGTCCCATTCCCTGTGCGATAGCGGGCAGCCATGAGGACGAGCTGGCGCTTGAACTCAGCAAGCGGATTGATGACAATCGTGTCGAATTGGTAGGGCTGAGTGACCACATCCAGAGAAACGAGCACATCAGAGACGGGACGCGTTCCGAGCCACCCCCGCTGAAGATGGCCCATGTAGTCTGACCAATGAATCACCCCTGAGACGATGCCGCTGGGATTGTTGGCATAGACTTGGTAATACTCAATCCAGAGGCGGGGTTGATTCGTTAACGGATCGAGCACAACCGTCGCAATGCCGTATGAAAAGTGGCCTGTTGTGGTCCAGAGTTGTTTCGGTTCTGCTTTTTCGCCACCGATGCCGCCAAAAGCATGAATCACAATTGCAGGGGGCTGT
>JAYKJC010000293.1:0-2881 GCA_035285885.1 Leptolyngbyaceae cyanobacterium
TGGATTACGTTTCTTCATAGTCCACGGGGTTATCAAAGAAGAAAATTCCCAAAAGAGGGACGGAAAGCTGAGCTTTGTATGTGTTTAGCGTTCTCTAATTTTGGTTCCCTGCCTCTGGCAGGGAACAAGGAATACGCGAAGCAAGTACAGAGCTTTCCGACTCTCTCTCTAGCTTTTTGGAATTTTCGAAGGTTTTGGGAATCTTATCGTTACCCCAGTCGGCGAGAATCGTTGGCGACTTCTGGCTCCACCCTAGTTTCGAAAAAAGTGATTATCCTAGGAGGGGTTGAGCAGTGCCACGCTCTGTCCACACATTGTTGTCGTGATACTTACCATTGGAATGATTTATGAGGAGATTTTGGACTGTTTTTGTTGGTGATTTTGCGGTAAAGGGCGATCGCCCCACCCCAACTGTCCTGAATGGCTTAAACCTGAATGGCTTAAAGAATTCAGAGTCCAGGGATTCAGAATCCAGGACTTTAGACAGGCGCAATCATCGCTCTCGAAAGACAGCATGGGCACGCTATTCGGTTGCATGGTGTCTTGCCATCCTCATGAGCGTGATAGGCATTCATCCGGCTCATGCCCTGGTCGATACGTCTTCTTCTTCCGCTTCCACCTCTGTTCAGCCGTATATTGACCGGGCGATTGAGCGCATCAGCGACTTTACGCTCGACAACGGCATGAAGTTCATCGTGATGGAGCGGCATCAAGCGCCAACGGTCTCGTTCATGACCTATGTCAATGTGGGCAGTGCAGAAGAGGAAGATGGAAAAACAGGGGCAGCGCACTACCTGGAACACCTTGCGTTTAAGGGCACCCCTCGGATTGGCACCACAAACTATGCGGCGGAGACGGAATGGTTAGACAAGTTAGACGTTCTGTTTAATCAACTCCAGCAGGCCAAAGCTGACAACCGTGCTGACGATGTCGCTCAGTTAACGACTGAGTTTGAGCAAGCAAAGCGTCAGGCCAGTGATTTTGTGATTCAGAATCAGTACAGTCAAATTGTGAAGCAAGCGGGTGGGGTTGGACTGAACGCAACTACTTCAGCCGATGAAACCCGGTATTTCTACAGCTTCCCTTCAAACAAGCTGGAACTCTGGATGTCGCTGGAATCGGAACGCTTCTTGCAACCCGTATTCCGTGAGTTCTTTGAAGAAAAAGATGTGATTCTCGAAGAGCGTCGCGCCCGCATCGATAATTCTCCCGTAGGCACGATGGTTGAAGAGTTTCTCGCCACTGCCTTTCAAGAGCATCCTTACGGTCGTCCCATCATTGGCTATGAGGACGATTTGAGAGATATGACCCGTGAGGACATTCGGGAATTTTTTGAAGCCTATTACACGCCGGATCACATTGTTTGCGCCATTGTTGGGGATGTGGATACCGAGCAGGTGAAGGAGATGGCGGAGCGCTATTTTGGTCGATTTACCGCAGGGTCACGCGAGGCGATCGCCCTTGACGCTGAACCGGAGCAGACTGAGCCACGGGAAGTGACCGTGACCTTGCCGACTCAGCCCTGGTATTTTGAGGGCTACCATGTGCCCGGCGTGGGTGCCGACACGTACCTCACCCATCAGATGCTGGGGTCGGTGCTCGTCGGAGGACGGACTTCTCGCCTGTATAAATCTTTGGTGGAAGACCAGCAGCTTGCGCTTTCAGTGCAAAAGCTGACGGATTTTCCGGGGAATCGCTTCCCCAATATGATGGTGCTGTATGCGTTGACGGCTCCAGGACATACCGTTGACGAAATTGCAGCGGCGATCGCCGTTGAACTCGACAAAATCACTACCGAACCTGTTTCGGAAAGCGAACTTGAACGCGTCAAAACCCAGTGGCGGGCTCAGTTGGTGCGCAGTCTAGACTCCAATCAGGGAATGGCCAGCATCTTGCCTGAGTATGAGGCCAAGACAGGGAGCTGGCGTGGCGCGTTTGACGACCTTGCAGCCATTGAGACGATTACGGCAGACGATATTTTGACGGTGGCTCAAGAAACGTTCCGTCCCAATAACCGGACAGTAGGTCGGCTTTTGCCAGAAACCCCCTAGGGGGTCTTGAGTCAGGGAACCCACCAGTTCCCAACCCAGACAAAGCAGATGTTGAATGGATTGAGTTTAGAGAGGGCTTAATGGTGGTTAAGTCCAATTCTCTCAAACGGGCAGAATGAGTAGCATTAGCAGTTGGAAAGGACAATAACCGAGATGCAGCGGCACATTGGAATGAAAAAAGCATGGTACCAGGGACGTAAAGGTCGCTGGATACGGTTTATCAGCCTCATGTTAATTGTTTTGGGGCTCTTGACTGCTGGGATGGATCGGAAGCCTGCCTGGGCTCAGGAAGCGCTTCACTATACCGAGCTTGAATTTCCCCCTCTGCCAGAACTAACGATTCCCGACTATGAGCGCTTTCAACTAGAGAATGGCCTCACGGTTTATCTGATGGAAGACCATGAGCTACCCCTGGTCGGAGGGCAATTGTTGGTGCATACGGGCGATCGCCTCGAACCTGCGGATGAGGTTGGCTTGGCCACCATCGTTGGAGAAGGCATGCGCCTGGGAGGCAGCACAGAGTTTCCAGCGGATGACCTGAATGAATTTCTTGAGCAGCGGGCGGCTTCGATCGAATCAGGCATTGATACAACATCAGGCAGCGTGAGCTTCAACACCCTCATCAGCGACCTGCCCGACGTCTTCGAACGGTTTGTCAGCGTGGCTCACTATCCTGCATTTCCAGACGACAAACTTGAGCTGATCAAGAACCAGATTCGGGGAAGCATCGCCCGCCGCAATGATGATCCGGGCTCAATTGCCCAGCGAGAATTCAATAAGCTGATTTATGGTGCCGACAGTCCCTACGCCCGGACGGCAGAATACGCCAC
>JAYKJC010000294.1:0-3341 GCA_035285885.1 Leptolyngbyaceae cyanobacterium
GAAAGTTCAGCGACCCGCTCCAGTTCTGACCCTGGAACAAACTTGACGAAGGGTGCGAGCAATTTCGGAGCTTCGGCTGGAATCATATCTCTCAGCACATTCCCCGTATTTTGGATGAATCCCATCGGGTAGGGGAAACTTTCTTCACCCCAGTAGAAGTCGCTCACCGCAATGGTTTTCTGATAGCTTGCCGTATTTTTCTCCACATTGAGTGCGACCATGGCGGCGGTCAGGTGTTTCATAAAGTTTCGCCCCACCTGATCAGAGCGGTTGGCAAGCCCCCTGGGATGCTGGTCGTTCGCAGAGTTAAGGAGAAGCGCTGCGGAATTAATCGCCCCACAGGCAACCACGACAATGTCGCCACGAAACTTCTGAATTTCTCCGTTGACTTCAGCTTCAACGAGCGTGACCTCGCGCCCCGAAGGACTGGTGTGCAGCTTCAACACTTTGGCGTTGGTTCGCAGGGTGATGTTGGCCTGGTGGCGAATGGGCTGAATGCCTTTGACTTCGGCGTCTGCTTTACCTTGAACTAAGCAAGGAAAGCCGTCACAGGTATCGCATCGAATGCACGTCGTTAGCGTTCTATCGACTTCATTGAGATTTAAGCCCAGGGGCAAATGAAACGGCTTTAATCCTCGTTTTTCTAGCCCATTTGCAAGGCGCTGCATAAACGGTTCGTGCTGAACGGGAGGATGGGGAAAGGCATGGCTGCGAGGCGGTTCTGTGGGGTCATCACCCTGGTTGCCGTGGACATCATACAGAGCCTCGGCTTCAGTGTAATAGGGCTCGAAGTCTTGATAGCTCAGGGGCCACGCTGGAGATATTCCGTCCACATGCTCGGTGGCTGCAAAGTCTCGTTCTCGAAAGCGAATCAGGGCTGCACCGTAGACCTTGGTATTGCCGCCGACCCAGTAGCTCATCTGTGCCCGAAAGGGTTTTCCCTTGGCATCAAACCATTGCTCGTGGGTGTGATAGCGCTCCTTTTGATAGACCTCATTGGCGCTCCAGTTTGCTTTCTCACGGGGAAGGAAGTCTCCACGTTCGAGAATTAGGATTTTTTTGCCGCTGGGGGCGAGACGATGGGCGAGGGTGCCGCCGCCTGCTCCAGTTCCAATGATGATGATGTCGTAATGGCGATGAGTGGACATGGATTTTTAGGGGATAAGGGTGAAAGAGTGAAAGGTAAAGGGGGAAAGGTAGGGAGTATGCCACTTCTGTCGCCCTCACCCTAAATCCCTCTCCCAGGGGGTGAGAGGGACTTCAATCCAGCTCCCCTTCTCCCAAATTGGGAGAAGGGGTTGGGGGATGAGGGCAATCTGTAAAGGTGACATTTTCTTGGAGGGGTAAAGGGTGAAGGGTTAGGGAAGAAGTTAAAAAAGGCATAAACGAACAAGGGGGGTTTGGGTGAGTGAGGGACCGTGGAATGGAGATCATTTGATTTATCGTTCGATGAGCCGGATGACGTGGCCGTCGGGATCACGCACCAGGAAGCCTCGGGTGAAGCCGAGCGATCGCCCTGGAATTTCCACAACTCCCGACGACACAAACGGGACACCTGAGGCTTGGAGGCGTGCGGCGGCATCGTCTACAGCATCGACTTCGAGGGTGGTTTCCCAGTGCCAGAGATCATGGGCTTCGGAGTCAGGCGGATAGGGGCGTCCGGTTGCAGGTGAAAGATAGTCGAGAAATTCGAGTCCCATGCCGTTCTCAGCTCGCAGTCCTGTAATGTTGAGCCGCGCACCGAAGACGTTGTTGAGGTGTTCTTGCTCGGGGCCAAAGTTCATGCTGTTGCCTGCGACCTCCAGCCCGAGCAGGTCTTCGTAAAATTGACGGCTTGTTTCGGTGTCTGCAATGCCAATGGCGGTGTGGTCGATGCCGAGAAATAGGTCATCGGTGGGTTCTTGCCAGCGGGGGTCGCCTTTGTCAGGGGGGAAGAAAATCAGTTCTAACGTATGGCCGTCGGGATCTTGGAAGTAGAACGCTTCGATGCCCGCAGCGGCAGGAATCGTCTCAGGTAACCGTTGCGGAGCGGTGGAGACGTGGGGCACGTTGAAGTCGCGCAGCCGTTGATAGGCGGCATCCATGTCGCTGACGACGATCGCCACATGCTGAAACCACAGGTCGTTGCTGCGCGAGTCCACAGGAATGGGTTGTCCTCCAACGGTGAGGTAGTCGGTGAGTTCGATGACTTCATCACCGAGCTGCATCTGCACCACTCGCATCCGAATGCCGAAGACGCCCTGGAGCAATTCATAGGGGCGTCCATGCACCTCTACGTCAGAGATTTTGGTGAAGTCTAGAACCTCTTCGTAAAAGCCCACGGCTTGATCCATGTCTGATACGGTCATGCCGACGCTGGCGATCGCCCTTACTTCGATAGGACTGGATGGAGCCTGGGCCAGCACTGATGAGCAGTTCTGAGCCAAAGAATGGTTCGTGTAGGGGCATGGCATCGTCATCCCCCGACGGTTGATCCACGGGGTTTGAGTCAGCCCAATGAGGGTCAGAGATGCGCTAGCCCAAAGCACAGGTCGAATCAGCTTGCGCATGATCTGGCGATCGCCTGATTGGGTGAATGAGTGGTTTGATACATCAGGTGGAGCAGTGGAGTCAGGCATGGCGATCGCCTCTCAGAAGTTAGAACATCGATGGAAACGGAGCAGTCGCAACGGTTGCAGAACTGTCAGTGAATAGATGCGGACGGAGGTTGAGCAGGGTTGAGCGGGTCGTCCCTATCGTTCCAGGGGCGAACGAGGGCTTCGCACTGACCGCAACAGTCGATGCTGATGCAGTTCGTGTCACCGTTGGGATGAAGCTTGCAGCAGATGGATCGAGTGCGCAGACCCGAGACGCGTTTGTATAGTTCTGCGGCGCTCAGCATGGCCAGGGGTGGAGCCAGGTAGTAGATCCAGACAGCCGTCCAGATTTGCGAAGGAAAGGCGGAGGCGAAGGTGCGTGCGGGGTTAATGCTCATGCCAGAGATGGGCGCTTCAAAGGTGATGTACAGCGCCACCATGATTCCTGCAAAGATGCCTGTGTAGTTGGAGAGCAGGTTGGAGTTGCTGGTGACCAGCACCATCGTCATCAAGCCAAAGGAGAGCAGAAATTCAGCCAAGAAGGCGATCGCCACTCCCCACTGTCCCGGCACAGTAACGACATAGTTGACCGGAGGCTCTGTGAAGAGTTCTCGAAGCATCCATGCGACAAGCATCACCCCCACCAGGCCGCCGATAAACTGCGCCAGCACGTAAAAGAAGGCATCCCAGGGGGCGATTTTCTTGAGTCGAAAGAAGGTGAGGGTGACGGCAGGGTTGATGTGGGCTCCAGAGCGTTTGCCCCAG
>JAYKJC010000295.1:0-2672 GCA_035285885.1 Leptolyngbyaceae cyanobacterium
ATTGAGCAGCGCAGGGATCAATCGACGCAGGCTGGATTCATAGCCTTCATCGGCAGTCAGACTTTGCAACACCCGAATCTGGTCATTCGTAGGTGCCGGGAAGACCCAGGTCAACTGCTCTTGGTTCGTTTCTGGATCGACTGTGAATTGCAACTGGGTACGAATCGATTCAGGTAAGGAAGCCCCATCGGGGCGTAAGCGCGTCATCGCGTCTAACGCTGCTGTGAATGCGTCATCGCCTGTCAATTCTAGTGCCGCTTGTCGTTCTTCCGGTGATACGGTTCCTGTCCACACCAGTACCGTTTCAGCAGGATCGGGAAAATCGACCACCTGATTTAAGGATTCAATAAGCGACTCAGGGAGATCTGTTGATTCAGGAGAATCTGCTAGTTCAGCAAAATCTATTCTTCTTGAAATAGGTTCTTGACTAAAGCCGGATGCATAGAGCTGATTGATCACCGTGCGATCGTCGATGTCATCCAGCAATAACGCGACTGGGGTTTGGGTTTGAGGGGCGATCGCCCCAAAGTTCCTAAATTTTTCAGCCAGGACTTGCTTCTCTGGCTCAGAAAGAACGGCCCGAACCCGCAAGAGCTGTAATCGCACTGGACTGGTGTACGGGCGATCGAGCTGTCGAATCAGAGTTTCAAAGGCGGGGATAAAGGGATCGCCTGGATTCAGTCGATTCTGCACTCGATTGATAATCGCATCCACAGATTCGTCCAGGTTATCGGCTACAGTCCAGCGGAGGCGATCGCTAGCTTCCTCGACGGCCAGACCGCGCAGCCGATTCCCAAGTGCGGCTTCTCGCTGCGCCGGAGTGAGCTGATCTAACCGTGGCCACGCAAAGCTGATGGCTTCGGTAAACGTCTCGTTGCGGCGTGAATTGGACAACACGTTATCGATCAGTTCACTCACTGCATTCTGCAAGGAAGATGAATTCGCTTCAAACGTCTGTTGGAGCAGTTCTGCCTCGTCATCGGTCATTGAACCGCGCCAGGTCAGAGTATAGGTAATCCTTAATACGAATGTGGGAAAGATACTATCCAACTCTGAGTCAGAATCGATAGAAAATTTGCGCGAGATTTCGTTTGGAATTGCAGGAATCGAAGGGGCAACGGGTCTGATCCCCTGAGATTCAAGCTCCTCAGTTTCAATGCGTTGGTGTTCTGCGTCCTGTACGGCAGTAATCAGAGCCATCACACCGTCCTCATAACCCGTTCCATACGCTTGAGCGTGTTCGGTTAACGTATCTTCCTCGGCCTGACTCATGGGGCCAGTCCAGCGAAGCACCCAGTTGCCGTTGTTGCCGTCTGACGGGAAATTGAGGGCAAACGAATAGGTGCCAATGTTGGGCGGTGCTGCGGGATGGGGTCGTCGTTCGGGCACGTCGAACGGAGTTGTGACCTGCACAGATTGCAACTCGTCTAAGACGCCCCGAATGGCAGTCTGGACAGGGGCTTGATAGTCAGGGCGTTGCTGGCGATAGGTATTGAGAGCCGTTTTTTCATCGCTTAGAATTGTGCCATTCCAGATCACGGCGTTATGCCGAATCGTGAGCTTTCCTCTCAATGCTTGAGGAATCGTATCTGGTGTTGGCACTTCTGGATAGTCTACAGTGTCGGGCAACGTTACCGACTCATTTGCACCCTCGACCTCAACCGTGATGGGAGTGGTCAAGTCCGGTGCCAGTACCGGAGTCGCAGAGAATTGCCGGGTGGCATACCATTCCTCTAAAAAGGCTTCTTTGGTGCCGAGGGAAGCGGTTGTCCCTGGGAACTGGCTCAGGGTTCTCAGGTCTGGGATGGAGTTGATGAGAAGATTGGTGCGATCGCCCCGGTCAAATACTCCAATTATGAACAGAGAAGGAGCCATGCGACGAATAATTTTCGGCTCGGTATCTCCCAACTGAATCACATAAACATCACTGTTTGGAGAGATGCGAGTAAAATACCCTGACCGCTTGAGCTGAAGCTCACTCACCTGATGCAGCAGAGTTTCCAGCACGTAGTCTGCCTGAGAGCCAGGAGCGGTGGGATGCGCAGTCGGCGGCAGCACGCCTTCTAAATGACCGATAAATCTCTCTCCAAGCTGCCGAGTGGCGAATTGTTCTACTGCACCATCAAACAAATATTCTGTCTGAACTTCCACGTTGCCGCTGAACAGCTCAACGATCTGGTAGATCGCGTCTCGATCCGGCAGCGATGAGAGTTTTCGCTCAGCAAGACCGCTGTCTTTTGGATCAGGTTTTTCGCTATCCCATTGTTCCTGCACAACCGTGGTCAAGGCATCCCAGAACCGCTTTAGAGGAATGTCTACTCGGCGGGTGCGGATACGAATCGAGGATGGAGGCGACACTAATGTGTCTGTAGCTGAGGGACTGCCAGAAGTGGCCGGAGGCGTCCAGTCAATTTCGATGCAAGAAACCTCTGCTTCTGGGACTGGCGAACGATACTCAAAGTCTTGCTGGATCAGTTCATTCGGCTCAGACACGGTGCTGGCGCTTTGCGCCACGAGCAGCAGTTTGTACTCATAGAAGAAAGGTAACGCATCCCACTGGAGTACCAGGGTTCCCTGCTGGAAATTGCCGTTGCGCAGGGGCAGATCCAAACTCCGGACATCGGCGGGAGACAGGGCATCCCAATCCAGATGATCCGGGTGTTCTGGATAAT
>JAYKJC010000296.1:0-7426 GCA_035285885.1 Leptolyngbyaceae cyanobacterium
AATCTCTTTCAATGGATGGAAGGTGCGCCACCACCTGCGGACAAGATCATTCGCTTTGATGACAACAGCTTTGCGCAGTTTCCCCAGTGGCGATGGACGGTGTGCAACTTTCAGCAGTTAATGCCGACGAAGGCTGTGAGCCGACGGTTATCACCCGACATTCCCCTCGAATATGCCGAGGCGGCGGGTATTGATGAGGTAACCTTTACGCCCCTGGGCCAAGCCGAGCCCATGACCTGGCAGCAGTCCCTCGCCGCCAACTTTACTGACGGCATATTGGTCATGCACCACGGCAAGGTGGTCTACGAAACCTATGCAGGCTGTCTAGACCCAGCCGAGCGTCACGGCGCAATGTCGATGACCAAATCCTTTGTGGGATTATTGGGCGAACTGTTGGTCGCGGAAGGTCAACTGGATGAAGGGAAGCTCGTTCAGGAATACATTCCTGAACTCAAAGAGAGTGCCTTTGGCGATGCCACCGTCCGCCAGGTGTTGGATATGACAACGGGGCTACAGTACAGCGAGGATTACGCTGATCCCAATGCTGAGGTTTGGCAACATGCAGCGGCGGGTAATCCGTTACCGAAACCGGCGGACTACACTGGCCCTCGCACCTATTTTGAATTTCTACAAACTGTTCAAAAGCAAGGGGAGCATGGCATCAGCTTTGCCTATAAAACCATCAACACTGATGTGCTTGGCTGGCTGATTAGCCGAGTTACGGGACAGCCCGTCACAGAGGTGCTGTCAGAAAAAGTCTGGAGCAAAATCGGAGCTGATTTCGATGCCTATATGTCGGTCGATTCGATCGGAACTCCATTTTCTGGTGGTGGACTCAGTGCTGGGCTGCGCGATATGGCACGCTTTGGGCAAATGATGCTCAATGACGGAAAAGTCGGTGATGAGCAAGTTGTCCCACTTGCTGTGATTGAAAGCATTCGAGGTGGGGGCGATCGCCGTGCTTTTGAAGCTGCTGGATATTCCCTACTCCAGGGCTGGAGCTATCGCAGCATGTGGTGGAGTACTCACAACGCGCACGGGGCATTCATGGCACGGGGTGTTCACGGTCAAGCTCTTTACATTGACCCCACCGCAGATATGGTCATTGCCCGCTTTGCCTCCCATCCAGTCGCTGGCAATGCAGCGATTGACCCGACTTCTTTACCTGCCTATGAGGCATTAGCCGACTACTTGATGATGGTTGATCCGTAGGGAGTCCTTTTGATGTCAAGCGATTGGGGCGGGCGATCGCCCTAATCGTTTTACCGTCATACCACTACTTTTTCGTAACATAATGATGAACTTCCAAGTGTCGCGATGGGCAAAGTGGGCACCCCCATCCAGTATTTTTGTAGGTCTCTTGGCTGGCCTAATGCCTGTGGTTCCTGCCATGGCTCAGGAAAACGATGCTCCATCTACTCGTCCTCAAGCAGAATCTCTGCTGGTTGCGCCCAGTCTAATCGAGCCTGTCCTGACCACAGACTCAGCGGGCGATCGCCCCGATTCCCAAGGTGAGCTGTTGTTCACTGAGTCGCCCGATTCCGAGCTAACCTTAGCCGAAACCTCGGACACAGAACAATCCGAAATTGAGCAATCCGGAATTGGGCAATCCGACACGGAACAACCAGACACGGAGCAATATGACATTGAGCAACCGGACACGGAACAACCAAACACAGAGCAGGCTGAAACAGAAGAATCTGTATCCGATCCGATGGTGCTCTTCGACGCCAACGGCTGGACCATTCGCTCTCATCTCCAGTTTGGGGTGAATGCAGTCAGCGAGAGTAATCTGTTTTGGAACCTTGCAGACACCTTTGCTCCTGATGCAGGATTTGATTCAGATCAAAACTGGTTAGAGTTTTATATTAAACCCGGCATTAGCTTTACTGGCATTCTAGAGAATGAGGCGATCGCCTACGGCATGATATCGGCTGTCGCTTCAGGGACGTTAGGAACAGACGCCTACGACACAGGTGACACCGGGCGGGTCACCTTAGAAGAAGGGTATGTGGGACTGCGCAGCACTTACTCCACAGGCCCCAACTTTGACTTTTCAGTCGGCCCCCGTCAACTGCGCTTAGGAACGGGGATGCTGATTGCCAATGGGGCGTCCAATGGGTTCGAGCGTGGGGCACTGAAATTTGGCCCTAGAAAAGCTTGGGAATTGGCCGCTATCGGACGGCTTTTCCAAGGGGACTGGGCCGGAACCTTTTTCTATCTCGACCCGAACGAACTCCCCTCCAACAATAGTGAAACCAGTTTGGCGGGCGTTGACTTTCGCTATGATCGACCAAACGGTAACTATGTCGGTCTCACCTACGCCAATGTCCTTGAATCTAATGCGGCCTATCCTCAAGCAGCTTTCGGAGGCAATGGGCCACCAACCATTACATTGGGTGCAAGAGAAGGACTCAATGCCCTTAATTTTTACGGCAGGGTTAATCCATTCCAAGGATCGTTAGAACCCCTGTTTTTTGCTACAGATGCAGCCTATGAGTGGAACAGTCGCATCGATCAACAGGCTTGGGCTGGGCGAGTTCAGTTGGGCTATACCTTCCACCAGCTCCCATGGACACCCACCTTAACCTATTCCTACCAAACTTTTTCGGGAGACGATCCCTCAACCAGTGAGCTAGAACGGTTTGACCCGCTCTACTACGAAGGATCGCCTAGCAGTTGGGCAACAGGGTCAAAATCGTCCATGGTGTTCATCAACTCCAATGTGCAAGCTCATCAGGTTGCACTGCGCTTATCTCCTTCTCAAACAGACACGATAACGTTGCGCTACGCCCATATTCGAGCGAACGAGTTACGTAGTCCTGTTCAGTTTGGGCAGGCTACTCGTTTTGATTTCTCTAATGGCTTTTCATCAGTGATTTCGGGCGTCACTGATCCACATCTCTCTGATGATTTTTTTCTCGAATACAATCGAGTGCTCAACCGAAATATATTTTTGACGACAGGCGTCAGTGTTTCAATTCCGGGTGAGGGCATCAATGCAGTTCTGGATACGGATGCTCCTTACTGGTACGGGGGCTTTGTAAATATGGTGTTTAATTTTTGATTGCAATTCTCCTCTTTCACAAAATCCCGGTGACACAGAAAAATTTCGCTGAGGGGATTGCAAGATTCCAGTATTACTCTAACGAGTCATCTTGATCAGAATCACTCGTTCCTGGAGAGGACTTATAAATCGCATCTAATCGCTCCCGTGCGTCTTCCATCGATACCGATCTCATCACCAGATACGGTTCGCGCACAACTTGGCCCGACTCATCCAGCAATTCGGGGTGGGCGTTCTCTAAGTTGACAGACGGCTTGCCCTGGCGATCGCCCCGTATCGGTCGTCGAGACTCAGCGCCCAACATCATTAAGTTACGAATTAAGTTCGAAATCGCCAAAAACGCAAGGACTGTGAATGCAATGATGTAAATCAGAGGAAGGAGCACAATCTTAAACCTAATTTAAAAGATGAATCCAAATCGAGTACAAAAATTAGAACAGACCTTTCCTCAAGAGTGAGTTAAACGAAAAGCCTAAGTTCTTGCTTTTATAGCTTTGTATATTCTCTTTTTATCATACCGCTCTGCCGCAGATGGTTCCATCTCATACAGAGAATGGAATTGCCTTTCGTAAAACCACAGTGTTTCGGTGCGAGGGCGATCGCCCCAGCACTACTCATCTCTTAAGATCGCTACTATAGTGGCTATGGATGCGATGAGAGCTGTTAGAGTAGATATTTCTCTTCTTACGGCTTGCCCCAGGAGCGAGGTCGTGATCTCGTCGATATCCTGATTTCACCTATTTCTTTTCATGTGATTGTCCATGTCCAGTTCAGAACAACAGCCTGACTCCCAGTCTCAAAAAATTCACCTCCCCAAGACAGACCAATCAGAATCACTGAAAAAAATTCGCCACACCATGTCTCATGTCATGGCGATGGCTGTGCAGCGGCTGTTTCCAAAAGCTCAAGTCACCATTGGGCCATGGATTGACTATGGGTTTTACTACGACTTTGATAATCCAGATCCCTTTACCGAGAAGGATCTGAAGGCCATCAAAAAAGAGATGATCAAAATCATCAATAAAAAATTGCCTGTGGTGCGCGAAGAAGTGAGCCGCGAAGAAGCCACTCGACGCATCAAAGAGTTGGGCGAACCCTATAAGTTAGAAATTCTCCAAGATCTAAAGGATCCCATCACGATTTATCACCTGGGTGAGGACTGGTGGGACTTGTGTGCGGGGCCACACGTAGAAACCACCGAAGCCCTTAATCCAAAAGCGTTTGACCTGGAAAGTCTGGCAGGAGCCTATTGGCGAGGAGATGAGACGAAGGCTCAGCTCCAGCGTATCTATGGCACCGCGTGGGAGACTCCTGAACAGCTCGCGGAGTACAAGCGCCGTCGAGAAGAAGCCAAGAAACGCGACCACCGCCGATTGGGCAAAGAGCTTGGATTGTTCCTTTTCTCTGATGAAGTTGGCCCCGGCCTGCCCCTATGGACGCCCAAAGGAACCATTCTGCGTTCGACCCTCGAAGACTTTCTCAAGCAAGAACAGCTTAAGCGTGGCTATTTGCCTGTGGTGACCCCTCACATCGCGCGGGTTGACCTGTTCAAAATCTCGGGGCACTGGCAAAACTATCGGGAAGATATGTTTCCCCTCATGGCCGACAACGATGAGGAGCGAGTGGGTGAACGTGGCTTTGTGATGAAGCCCATGAACTGCCCGTTTCACATCCAGATCTATAAGAATGAGCTACGCTCCTACCGAGAACTGCCGATGCGTTTGGCAGAATTTGGAACAGTCTATCGCTATGAGCAATCGGGAGAACTGGGGGGACTGACGCGGGTCAGAGGCTTTACCGTCGATGACTCTCACCTATTCGTCACTCCTCAGCAACTGGACGACGAGTTTCTGAAGGTGGTGGATCTCATCTTGTCTGTTTTCAAGAGCTTGAGGCTGCAAAATTTCAAGGCGCGACTGAGCTTTCGCGACCCGGATTCTGACAAATATATTGGAACGCCAGAGGTTTGGGAGACCTCGCAAAATGCGATTCGAAGAGCCGTTCAAACCCTGGGGATGGATTACTTTGAGGCTCCTGGAGAGGCGGCTTTCTACGGTCCAAAACTGGACTTCATTTTTAGCGATGCCCTGGAGCGAGAGTGGCAGCTCGGAACGGTGCAGGTAGACTACAACTTACCGGAGCGGTTTGAGCTGGAGTACGTCGCAGAGGACGGCAATCGGCAACGCCCCGTCATGATTCACCGCGCTCCGTTTGGTTCGTTAGAACGCCTGATCGGAATTCTCATTGAAGAATATGCGGGTGATTTTCCTCTGTGGCTGGCCTCGGAGCAGGTGCGGTTGCTTCCGGTGACTGAAGAGCATGTGCCGTTTGCTCGACAGGTGGCGGAGAAAATGAAGGCGTTGGGCACGCGGGTCAAAGTTGATGAGGGGAGCGATCGCCTCGGCAAAATGATTCGCAACGCAGAAAAAGCCAAGATTCCCGTCATGGGCGTCATCGGTGCTCAAGAAGTAGAAAACAACACCATCAGTCTTCGCGTCCGCCATACGGGTAAGGCGACTGAAGATATCGGCTCAACCCCTGTTGATACGGTTCTAGAGCGATTGAAATCTGCGCTTGATGACCACACTGATTTTTAAGAAAACCTTTTCGGGTCTTACAGTTCTCAGATAGTTCTCAACAAACAGTAAGGTGAGCGATGCCCACCTTACATTTGCCTAAATTTGTCTGAGGCTGTGAGAAGTTTCAAACTCGGGTTGCGGTGAGAACCCCAAAGCGCACCAATCCACGCGCATAACCCCGCTGCATGAGTCGCATAGACAAGGCAGCCTGGATGGTCTTGGGGCCTGCTTTGATCAGTCCAATTACGGCGGCTGGAGAAATTGCGGAGGCAATCACTTCTGACCAAAACGGCGAGACGGCTGTGCTCCAGTCTGCCGTTTGAATGTCCTGAAAGGGGAGGTCTTGGGCGATCGCCTCAAAGTTTGGTAGTGAAATGACGTAGGGTAAACAATAGACCTGATAGATCTTCTCCAGGTGTTTGCGCTCATCTTCCGTCAGCAATCCTCCCGATGCCGGATCAGTGGGGCGATGGCACCACACCGCCATCGCAAACTTTCCCCCTGGCTTCAGAACCCGACAACACTCCTTCATAAACTGGGCTTTGTCGGGCATGTGTTCTCCACTTTCCAGTGACCACACCAGGTCAAATGATGCATCTTCAAACGGCATTGCCAAGGCATCGGCAACGTCAAAACGAGCGTCAATGCCCAGGGCTGTGGCTCGCTCGCGGGCGCGATTGGCCTGCACCGGACTCAAGGTAATTCCAGTCGCTTCTGCGTTAAATTTCTTAGCCAAATAGAGTGTCGTTCCGCCGATGCCACACCCGACATCCAAGATCCGATGAGCGGATTGCACACGACTCCACGTGAGCAATTCCTCAATCAAATCAACCTGAGCCTGGTAGCGATTTTTCCGCGTGTTTCCATCTGGCCCATAATATCCATGGTGCATATGCTCACCCCAGACCTGCTCCCACAAGCCAGACGACGCATCATAGAATTCTTGGATCTGTTGTTGAAGAGTTAAGGCCATAGATTTAGGAATCCGGAGATTTGATGAAAAAAGGTTTCACCCACACCTTACTGAGTTTAGCGGGATGCGATAGTGTCGTTTTATCAACAAATCCTTAAGCTTTTCCAATCAATCGAAACAATCTGACCATGAATGTTAGAGGATCGTAACAGAGTGACGGCAGAGCGTGTCAGGCAGATTGACCTCCAGTCGTTATCCTCACTCTTTTTATGTTGAACGTTGTGTGTTAAATGGGCGATCGCCATGAGTGACTTTAATTTCACCGATGAGCTTCAGTGGACTTCTGAAGCAGAAACTAAATTGCGAAAGATTCCGTTTTTCGTTCGTACCCAAGCCCGTCAGCGCATTGAATCTCTGGCCCGTGAGGCCGATCTTGATCAGGTTACGGCGGATCTCGTCGAAAAAGCTCGCCTCGAATTTGGGCAGTAAACCAAGATCGATAGCCTGAACGCAGGGGTTAAGATGCTGTGATTAAGATGCCGCTTCTGTTAGCTCAACAAACCGAATGACATCTTGTCGAGGGTCTGCATGCGTGACTTTTAGGTCAAGGCGATCGCCCAGTTCAACCGAGCGTGTCAGATGAATTGGAAGTTCTAACCCCAGGTCTTCTATCAGCACCAGACCTAAACTCTCATGGGGACGCAGCCACCGCAGCATGATGCCTTGCCAGATTTGCCCATCATGACGACGCAGGAATTCGAGTCCCCAATATCGCTTCGTCTGCCGCTCGACCAGGGTCGCTTCGTAAGCGGTTGACGTGGCCGATTGCACCATCTCTTTCAACGTATCTTCGTCATAGGGCGGAGC
>JAYKJC010000297.1:0-8067 GCA_035285885.1 Leptolyngbyaceae cyanobacterium
TCGCTGCCGTAGTGCCCTGCCACTTCCCCTGCCAAAATCATCATTTCTGCCACAAGTTCGCGTGACTTCGACGAATCTAAAACGCTAATAATGATTTCGTCATCGCTGACCTTAATGGACGATTCGGGCATGTGGATACTGATGGCTCCTTGTTGCTGCCGCCACTTGTTCCGACGGACGGCTAATTCAGCAAGCGCTTCTAATTCAGGTTCTGCGGAGATACCCAATTCTAGAATCTCATCAACATCTTCATAGGTGAGCCGATAGGTCGGGCGAATCAAACTCGGATGAATGGAATAGGTATCAATCCGACCCTCATCATCTAAGACCACACCAAAACTTAAGGCACAACAGATACGGCCTTGAGTCAAGCTCATGGGACCCGTTGCAAGGGCTGGAGGAAACATCGGAATCATGCCAGTTGGCAAATAGACGGTTGAAGCTCTCCGCCTCGCGTCTAAATCAAGCGCATCGCCAGGCTGCACCCACCGAGTCGGATCTGCAATATGAATCCAGACGCGACGTTGACCATTTTCCAGAAACTCAATACTCAGGCCATCGTCAATTTCAAGCGTACTTTCGTCGTCAATGGTGCACACTTTGAGGTGCGTCAAATCCAGTCGATTCACATCGCAGTCGGGCGGCGAATTGTCTATAAGGCTCTGAGCCATTTCTAACACCTTCTCAGGAAAACGAATCGGGATCTGTCGTTGCTTAAGAAATAGATTCTCGTGTGCATCCCAAATTCTTAAATCGACTAAGAGGTGAAATGCAGATTGCGAAGTCGTTGGACGACCCAGCGCCAAGAGAACCTCCTGGGCAGCGGATTGACCAGGTGCATCGTCTCCCTGCACAGCAAAGCGCTCAAGTGCATCCAGATAATGGTGATCACCCTCACCCCATTGTACGGGTTTCCCTTCCAATGCAGTGGATAATGAGTCCAAGAAAGATTGCCATTGCTGTTTGCGCAGTTCTTCAGCCGCAAGCTGGTGTCGAATATCGGCCACTTGACTGGCTGAGCGAGGTTCGTAGCGATCGCCCTTCCGCTTAAAGAACACCTTGTCTTCACTCAATAGACAGTGGGCGGCATAACACGCATGAGCCGATGATTCTGAGAAGAGGAGTTCGGCTAAGGTTTCAGGGGTTGCAGACGACGCATCTTCGACCAAAAATTCCCAAGCCACTTCTAGACTCGAAGGGTCGAGATACGGCTGAACGGCATCCAAGAAAGAAGTGATGTCAGAAGGTTTGAAGTGTTCCGACTGGAGCAAATACGAGACTTGACGCGGGTGAATGGTATGGGTGCGACCCTCGGCATCAATGGCGACAAAGTTTTTCTTCCCTTCAGGCCGATCAATGACAGCCAATCGGCGATCGCCCTGCACTTGAATTTCAACTAAAGTTCCTTTCTCCATATATGTCCCTTGGAGTCAAACCTTAGTTAACATCATTAATCGTTCCTTTACTTGTCAAGTTTTTTGAAGAATGATCCACCCCCGTGGGTGAGCGAATGGTTGGTTCACACCCTATACAGATGCGCACATTTCGCCCGCATCTACATCAAAATCAACTCAATCTAACTTAACAGGGCAATCTGACAGAGCCGCTTTACATCATGAGCTGTGACTTTTGCTGTGATCTGGTTCCGTGAAGCATGGCTGATGAGCTTATTCTACGAAGCTTACAGCCCATATCCTCACAGCTCCTGAACTTTTAGCAGCGACCTGTCTTTCCCTGTTTATCCTTCCCGGTTGATGAAAGGCAACAACGCTAAGATGCGAGCACGCTTAACAGCTACGGTCAAATCACGCTGCTGCTTGGCCGTTAAGCCAGTGATGCGTCGGGGTAAAATCTTGCCGCGCTCAGTAATGAACTTCCGCAAAAGCTCAACATCTTTATAATCAATCGGATCTTTTGGGTTAATTGGAGAAACGCGGCGACGGTAGTAAGCCATAGTCAATTAAGAGTTAAAACAATCAAAAATTAGAACAACAACCAGCAGCAGTAGCAACAGTCAGAAGACAAAAGAGAAAAGAAACGCCAGTCACAGCATCACGTCAGAGCAGGTAAACCTGAGAAACTCTTAGAGCAGACCAATTTCAGAATAATCAGGTTCTCTAAAATCAATGCCCCCAAATCAATGACTCCAAGAGCAATGGCTCTGACAGCCCTTTACCCCATGTGAGTTCAGTCCCATTAGGTCTCATCAGTGAGATGCAGTATTTGGATGCACTATTTTGTCTCTTTGTGAATCGTGTGGGTGTTGCAGTGGGTGCAGAACTTCTTGAGTTCGAGCCGACCCGTGGTGTTTCTACGATTTTTCGTTGTTGTGTACCGAGACACACCCGCAGACCGCTTATTGGTGTTTGTCCGACACTCTGTACATTCCAATGTGATGATGACGCGTATACCTTTTGCCATGACTTGTGGGAATCCTGATGCTAACTGAAAAAGTCGGTGACCTACAGACTCAAAAAAATCGTGCACAGCAAGATCTGTAATCTCCTGACACACGCCTCTTGGCCTATCGTCACAAATTCTAATTATTTCACAGATCACTCATGACATGCAACTTTCTTTTCCGAGTCACAGCAATTCTCATTATGGAAATTCAGGGAGCAAAACGGTCGCCGCAAGCGACCGTTTTGCTCCCTGAACCGATACAAGTGAGCGCCGCTCGGGCGCGAAGTCTTTCAAAATGAGAATTGCTGTGCGAGTCATGGATCTCGGTGCTGATGCTGATTCAGGGTGCTTTTTCACAGGTACATTATGATATACCGAATTGAACAGGTTGCTGAGATGCATGCCCCAAGGCTGGAAAGGGTCACTGAACACATCAGGCAACAGATTGACGCGGTTGTGCTTCAGGTGATGCAGCTTGAGCCGTGTGATGAGTCACCTTGAAATCTGAATTTCTTTGTGTGCCCCTATCCCCTGTGCCCCATTTTTCAGTATTCTCCTAGAGGCACTTCTTGGTGTCTTGTGGGTTGACTCATAGATTTGATTCATTGACGTGATTCATTAGTTTGATTCACTGAGTTCGATTCACGGAATCGTGTCATCGTCGTCATCTTCTCTACTTATGCTGAATCTCTCTGGAAAAAAGGCTCTGGTTACCGGAATTGCGAATAATCGTTCAATTGCGTGGGGGATTGCCCAACAGCTTCATGCGGCGGGCGCAGAGCTAGGAATTACCTATCTCCCCGATGAGAAAGGGCGCAATGAGAAGAAAGTCGGAGAATTAGTGGCTCCGTTGGAACCATCTCTGTTTGTTCCCTGTAATGTTCAAGATGATGAGCAGGTCACAGAAGTCTTCGGGCAGGTAAAGGACGCATGGGGCAATTTTGATATTCTGGTTCACTGCCTGGCCTTTGCCAATAAGGACGACTTGAGTGGAGATTTCAGTGCGGTTTCTCGGCAAGGCTTTTCAATGGCCCTTGAGATCAGTGCGTATTCTCTCGTGAAATTGTCAGGGGCTGCGAAGCCTTTGTTCAATCCAGGAAGTAGCATTGTCACGCTGACCTATTTGGGAGGCGTTCGTGTGGTGCCGAACTACAACGTGATGGGCATTGCCAAGGCGGCTTTAGAGATGAATGTCAGGTACTTAGCGGCAGAAATGGGACCCAGCAACATCCGCGTCAATGGCATTTCGGCAGGGCCGATTCGGACGCTTGCGTCTTCTGCGGTGGGTGGCATTTTGGATATGATTCACCATGTCGAAGAGATCGCCCCCTTACGGCGGACTGTCACTCAGACGGAAGTGGGCAATGCGGCCACATTCCTCGCCAGTGACCTTGCCAGTGGCATCACGGGTCAAATTCTGTACGTCGATTCGGGATACGAGATCATGGGCATGTAGCATGACGGCAATTCCTTCTTCAACGTGGGATCGGCGTCATGTCATCTCGCTGCAAGACTTCACTCCGGATGAGTACGACACGATTCTGCAAACGGCGCTCAGTTTTTGGGAAGTGCTGTCTCGTCCGATGAAGAAGGTGCCTGCGTTGCAGGGGCGCGTTGTGACGACGATGTTTTTTGAGCCATCGACACGGACGCGCAGCAGCTTTGAGCTGGCGGCAAAGCGACTCTCCGCCGACACCCTGAATTTTGCAGCGGGGTCGTCTTCTTTGCAAAAAGGGGAGACCATTCTTGATACGGCGAAAACCTATCTTGCGATGGGGACGAATCTTATGGTGATTCGTCACGGAGACTCTGGGGTGCCGCTGATGGTGGCTCAGGAGATGGATCGCCTGAAAACGGGAGTCGGCGTCTTGAACGCAGGAGACGGACAGCATGAGCATCCTTCTCAGGCGCTGCTTGACCTGTTCACGCTATGTACGGCGTTGAATGGCGATCGCCCCCACCTGAACCTGTTAGCGGGCAAGAAAATCGCGATTGTGGGTGATGTGCTGCATTCCCGCGTGGCGCGTTCTAATATCTGGAGCTTAACGGCAAGCGGAGCCGAGGTTCACCTGGCAGGGCCTCCCACCCTTGTGCCGCTCGATTTCAAGACCTATGCGGGCGATCGCCCCGGCACCGTGCATGTGCATTGGAGCTTAGCCCCTGCGTTAGAAGATGCTGACTTTGTGATGACCTTGCGTCTTCAGCAAGAACGCATGACCCAGCATTTGCTTCCCAGTTTGCGAGAATATCATCAGCAGTTTGGCATCACGGGCGATCGCCTTAAGCGCTGTCAGCCTTTTGTAAAGGTGCTTCACCCTGGCCCGACCAATCGGGGGGTGGAATTAAGCTCTGAGGTGATGGATGACCCGGAGATTAGCCTCGTGTCGAAGCAGGTGACGGCAGGTGTTGCCGTGCGCATGGCGCTGCTGTATCTAATGGGAACGGGCGATCGATAAGTTCTGTAGAAGGTTGACACGATTAATGCTCGGGTTGGGCGTGCGATCGCCGTCGCCGACATCGATCCGAGCAATATTTCACCTCATCCCAACAGTCTTTCCACTTTTTTCGCCACGAGAAAGGCCGCTGACACACGGGGCACAGCTTTGTTGGCAAATCAGATTTCGATCGACTACGACCCATACGCAATAATGCCTGTAGTTCTAAGCGATGTCCTATTTATTATGACGAATTCGCCCCTGCCGCGCATCAGAATTGTTTTGGTTGAGCCTGCTGGCCCCTTGAACCTGGGATCCGTGGCTCGCGTCATGAAAAATATGGGGCTAACCCGTCTCGTTCTGGTGAACCCTCACTGTCATCCCGATGAGGATGAGGCACGACAGATGGCCGTTCACGCAGGTGATGTTCTGGAATCTGCTCAGATGGTGTCTACCTTGCCAGATGCCCTGGTCGGCTGTCATCGTGCGGTGGCGACGACTTCCCGTGAGCGCGATTTGCTGGGTGACTCGCTTGAGCATCCGCGACAGGTGTTGCCCTGGCTGCTGGGCGATCGCCCAGCCACTCAACGTGCGTCAGAGACGAATCCCCCCCTCGATGCTCTGGAATCGGCTCTGATTTTTGGCCCTGAAGACCGTGGACTCAGCAATACGGAACTCAGCTATGCCCAGAGATACCTCAAAATTCCAACCAGCCCCATCTATCCGTCTATGAATCTGGCTCAGGCGGTTGCTGTGTGTTGTTACGAAATTCGTCAACTCATCCTCGATCGCCAGGAAAATCTCACCGTGCAACTCGACATCCCTCTAGAGGACATTTCAGAGGAAATCTCAGAGAAAGTTTTAGGGGACGCCCCAGGAGAAATAAACGTAGCTCCCCCGGCTCCCATTGATGACCTCGAGGGATTCTACCAGCACTTAGAAGAAACCCTACTTCGCATCGGCTATGTTCTGCCCCATACGGCACACAGTCGCATGAAGAAATTTCGCCGCTTGTTTAACCGGGCAGAACTTTCCGTTGAGGAGGTGTCTATGCTTCGTGGCATATTGCGCCAAGTCGGCTGGGCAACCCATCAGAAAAACGGGACAGAACGGGATGCAACAGACTAGCCAATTCTCTTACCCATCTCCTGACTGGTCGAACTTTCAGCCTATTTAGCAGCGCATGGTCGGGTAGGTCTCTGTGTTACGGCTTTGATATTCCTGTGGAAGAATTTTGAGAAAGTGAATAAACTAAAGTCTCGCAGCGGGCTAACTCTAGAGCCCGCTTGCGTTTGCCAATGATTGAAACGAGCACTTAAGCCGTACGGTGATGAATGTTCTAAGCGATCTTGACGGGCTATCTTGACAAAAATTATTTCTTCAAGAGAAATTGGACGGAAGATAAATACAAATGTACCATGTGCTTAGATGTTTATGCCTGCGCAGAACGCGAACGTATCGTATAAAATGCGAACGCATCTGGTTTAATTAAAGGTATTTTTAATCTCTAGATGCTTTTTTTAGAGATGCTTTAGTTGCTGATTTCTAGCTGAAATACATACGTTAATACGGCTTGGAGCTGCTTGAGACAGGCGTTTGATCACGTAAGCCTTGATCAAAAATTTGTTGTCAAACATCCATCAATCAATGGTTCCTGATTTTGCTGGTGTGGAGGGTGATGAATGTCAGATTTGCAAGGGCGATCGCGACGGTTGAGAAAACCAGGAAATCAGGCACCGAATATGAGATCGAGCCATACTTCGGCATCAGGGGGGAGTGGTCGAAAACGACGTCGTCGTCCAGGTGGTACGCCACGTAGAGAAGGCTCCAGCGCTCAAGATTCCTATGGGGCATCGCGTCGTCGAGACCCATCGCCTTATGATCCTCGGCGGGGTTCTCCATCCCAGAATTCTGGGCAAATCGCCCAAAATCCTCCAGGAGCGATTGTCAAAGCGAACACTTCTTACGGGAGTCGGGACAGACGGCAGATGCCGCTCGGGCCGGATACCAGTCGGCGACGGCCTCAGGTTGGGGCATACGCGCCTGCATTCAATCCAAACTCTGCCCCTGGAGGAAGGCGATCGCCCAACGCTAGAGGGGTTCCGGGTTACCCAGTGCGCTATCCTCAGAGTCCTTCTCAAAATTCGTTGTATCGACCTGATCAGGCGCTTCCCGCCTTTCCTGGTTCTGAGCCATTGGGCGATCGACGCCCAACCCAGCGTTTAAATCCTCGGCCTGTGTCTCAATCCAGGCGATCCAATCGCTTAGCTCGTCGTGTTCCTGATAAGCCTAAAAAGCCAACACCTGCATATGTGTATGTCGTTCGCCTGCTCATACTGGGTGTTGGCATCGGCGTTATCTCAGGCACCACCATTTCTTTCTTTAATCCCATACCGCCAGACCAGAGTGTCGGCCAAATGAGCCAGTCGGCTCCAGGTGACGAATCTGCAAGCAATGGGGCAGCGGTTGCTGGAGCGTCACCGACGGTGTTAGCCAATTCTTCTCAGTCGTTAGCGACGCCCCTTCAATTGGGCCAAGAAATGACCAGTCTGCTGTCGAGCTTGCAATCGTTATCGGCTGACTATTCGGGGCTAACGCCTGGAATTTTTCTATATGACTTGAACACGACCAATTATTTAAGCCTCAACGGTGAGCAAACGTTCTCATCTGCGAGCACAATCAAAGTCCCGATTCTGGTTGCTCTATTCCAAGATGTTGAAGCTGGACGCCTGAGCCTCGACGAAACGTGGACGATGGAAGAGTACGACGTGGCAACGGGGTCTGGGGATATGCAGTATGACCCTGTAGGGACGCAGTATTCGGCGCTAACCGTTGCCACCAAGATGATTATCATCAGTGACAACACCGCAACAAACATTCTGGTTCGAAAATTGGGCGGGGCCAATGCGCTCAATCAACGTTTTCAGTCGTGGGGGCTCACGTCAACGGTTATCCGTAATCCGCTGCCTGATCTTGATGGAACCAATACAACGTCTCCAAAAGATCTGTCTACTCTCATGAAGCTTGTGAGCGATGGAGAGTTGCTTCCGATTCAGTTTCGAGATCAAATGCTGCGTATTATGGAACGTACTAAAACCAGAACCCTACTCCCGCAAGGAATTGGCCCTGAGGCTCAGATTGCCCACAAGACGGGAGATATCGGTCTCATGGTTGGAGATGTCGGCTTGATTGATATGCCCAGCGGAAAACGATATGCCTTAACGGTTCT
>JAYKJC010000298.1:0-8107 GCA_035285885.1 Leptolyngbyaceae cyanobacterium
GCCATCTGCACCCCAATCAGCAGGGTGAGGAGCCCGAGTCCTTGAGTGATAATCTGCTGCATCGACCTGGAGAGGCGATCGCTCAACATCAGGCCCAAACTCGTGCCTAACCACACGGTCATGACATTGATCCACGTCCCGCTAGTGCGCAACCAAAAATCCAATGGGGTACCCTCTTTAGACCGTAACGGGAACCTTTAAGCGGTCATACGCTGCCAAGATGAGCTGCTCGGTATCAGCCCAGCTAATGCATTTGTCCGTGATAGAAACGCCGTATACCATGTCGCTTTTATCGCTACGAATCGGTTGGTTGCCTTCAAAGAGGTTGGACTCCAGCATCGCCCCAATAATTGAGGTGTTGCCAGCATTCATCTGGTCGATGATGTTGTTAAAGACAGCTGATTGCTTTTTGTGATCTTTGTTGGAGTTGCCATGACTACAGTCAATCACCACCCGCTTGGGTAGACCCCGTTCAGCCAATTGAGCTTCGACCATCTGCACCGTATGGGCGTCGTAGTTTGGTTTGCCGCCACCGCCCCGTAGAATGATGTGACCGAAAGGGTTGCCTTTCGTGCGAAAAACGCTGACTTGCCCAGCTTCGTTCATTCCCAGAAAATTATGGGGAGTACGCGACGCTTCTAGTGCATCGATCGCCACCTTCACATTTCCATCCGTGCCATTCTTCAGCCCCACAGGCATTGAAAGGCCACTCGCCATTTCTCGATGGGTCTGAGATTCAATGGTGCGAGCGCCGATAGCAGCCCATGACACCAGGTCAGAAAGGTATTGAGGCGTGATAGGATCAAGGGCTTCAGTCCCCGCAGGGAGTCCCAAATCCGCAACTTGAATCAGCAACCGACGAGCAATCGTCAACCCCTGCTCAATATGAAATGTGCCGTCAAGAAATGGATCATTGATTAACCCTTTCCAACCCACCGTTGTTCTGGGTTTCTCAAAATAGACCCGCATGATGATGAGGAACTTGTCAGCCACTCGATCGGCTAATCGCTTTAGACGCTGGGCATAGTCAATGGCTGCTTTCGTATCATGAATCGAACATGGCCCCACAACGATAAATTTGCGAGAATCATGACCATCAACGATGTCGGCGATCGCCTGACGACCCACCATGACGGTTTCAGCCGCCGCTTCACTGAGAGGAAGCTGATCAATGAGGTCGCCTGGAGCGGGCAAAAGATACGACGACTCGATATGGGTATCAATGATTTTCCGGGTATCCATGAGATCCAAATAAATGCAGTGTTGACTTCGCTTGCAACGTTCTCGGTCGGTAATGCCCGAAACGCGACTTTATTAAACTCTATCAGTAAACCTTGCTACACAATTCAATGTATTTTCAGTTGCGAGCGTGTTTTAGAGTCCTTGATTAAGCTTGTATTTGTCCGTTCTATCCTATCGAATCCCGTTGATTTTCGGGCGTTGGATATTTTTTATTTTTTTCCACTCTATCTCTTTCAAAGGTTGAGCCAATGGATGTGAGAGAACAGCTTGCCGAACTGGAACATCAGCAATGGGCTCACTGGACTCGCTATATGCTGAACAACCTGACGCCAGAGAACATTGCTCGATGGCAACAGCAAATTGATACCCCCTATGCCGACCTGACAGAAGCTGAAAAAGCAAGTGACCGAGAATGGGCCGATAAAGTGCTGGCAATTATTTCTAGTCAGTAATTTTAGCCCGTCATGCCATCGCATCTATTGCGCATCTTCCATGCCCGCCGCCACTCACAAAAATTCCCTATATATGGAGGACTTGCGTAAGTCCTGTAAATTTATGAGGGGATGTCATGAATTCCCTTCCTTAGGATTCAATACCTGATGAGCGATGAGATTGAGATTCGCAAACTGTGGCGACTGAATGACCTCATCCTCTGTAAACTCTTCCACCTCGTACCACCCATCAACCAACGTAAGCACCGATATTTTCTCCTGTTCTGGGTCAACAATCCAATATTCGGGGATACTTCGAGCTCCATATTCTGACCGCTTAAATCGGTAGTCGCGATCGCGATTTGCTTTCCCTGGTGATACCACTTCAACAACCAACAGGGGCGGAGGCATGTCTACTGTAATGGTGCTACGTCCACTTTCATCCAAGGCTAGTGCCAACTCTTCTCCTAGAACTAAAAAATCTGGCATTCGCACTCGACTGCCAATAACCAACTCTGTATCCATTCGCCGCAGCCACCACAGGGGTACCAACCGAGAAAACCAAATGAGTAGGAAGAGCGAAATTAATGTATTTTGTGGGCTTTCAGGGGGCATTTCGATAATTTCTCCATCCACGAACTCACGACGTCCCTCATCGCTGCCGAGCTGATTTTCGGCGGAACAGTCGAGGTAATCCGTTAAAGAGGGTTTTGCCGTAAATTCTGTAGAGAAGACCATAGCATTACATTCTCTCGTCTGGGCGTGAATTCATTTTAGTTGATCAGCATCCTGCGACGATCTAAAGGGATATTTATAGATTTTTTCTATGGAACGAGAGGGGCTAAAGCAGACGAGATTGCCTCACATGCCCATTCACTTCAGTGTTCTTGAAGGCTAAAGTGTTCATGAAATCAGAGTTTGAGAATATACCTGCACCCAAAGACGCGAATGTATCAAAATATTGCACATTTTTGGGAAGTTATGTTAAATTCAGTAACAGCAGTTGACGAAATCAAGGATTAATGCGTCATGGAAAACCAAGAGTCTAAGTTAGGTTTCACAAAGTTCGCTGAAAACTGGAATGGTCGTTTGGCGATGCTAGGTTTTGTTATTGGCCTCGCAACTGAATATTTGACTGGTCAGGGTATTTTGTCTCAGCTCGGAATTATGTAATTCGTTGCTGCTTGTTTATCCAGGCATGCAACAACGTTTCAAAACCTAGTGAGTTTAAGGGAAGCATTGGCTTCCCTTTTTTTATTGGATGTTCATTGGAAATTCACATCCCACGACTTGTCGAAGATTACGAAGAGAAGAGGGTTTGAGGCGCACGTTGTGCGCCTCAAACCCTCTTCTCTTCGTTGCCAATAAAGAGCCTTCTCCTAATATTCCAGGGTTAGGGTCTCAAACTGACTAACCTTTTCCATGCGTGGGGGGAGTGACGATGTAGAAGGTGCTTGGCCTCCATCGTCGGCGTCGCGAAGCTGATGAGCTCTGCCTTCTAAACTGTCAACTTTTGCATTGATGACATTGAGGCGATCGCTAATTTGAACTCGACGCTGCTCAATACTTTCAAGTTCTTGCTGGAGGCGCTTCTTCTCAACAACAAGCTTATAAATATCGAGATAGGCGGATGCTTCTGACTTCTGTCGAGGCATACTGCTGATTTTGGGGCGAATATTACTTCGAATGGGAGAGCGACGCATAGTGTGTCCTTCTGAGCAACATCATCGGGGCGTTATTCGTTTCAGTATTCCCGTTGGTGAGAACCAGATCCCCAAGATTATGGAGAAAGTTGCGATATCCACTCAAAACTTAAAGTAATCAGACACGGAGGTTGAAACCCTAAAAATTACCTTGAGCCTCTGGCTCCCGTTCAAATTGGAGCCAGAGGCTCTTGCAATGGCTCCCTGCCAGAGTCAGGGAAGCAGAAATCAGAGAAAGCTAAACACATAGTCAAGTCATGCTCAGTCGTCTAGGGCGGTGAGAAGATGACGAATCTTGTTGCCCTGTCGCCAGTCGAGCTGCCGTGGGAAGTATAACTCGATCGAAATCACATCCTCGGCGACTGCATTCATCAGAGAATCAGTGGCAAACAGCCGATCAGATTTCATTGACTCAACATGAGTCACTTCTGCGATGAGCTTCTTCTCGCTTGAGCTATGCTCGTCAGAGCGAACCAGCAACCCGACGGAGGGCTTGGTGCGGCGCAGCAGCTCAACATTGGGCAGTGAGAAATTGGTCACCTCCACGCGAGCCGAGCGAGAATTAATCTCGACCATCGTTCCTGAATAAAATTCACCGCCCCAATAGAGTTGAGCGGGTGCAGCAACCTCTCTCCGAATGGTTGTGCTCTTGGCCGCCAGTGGGTCGCGAAAGGCTCGGATTAAACTTGTGGCCAAGAAACTCAGAGAGGCAAATGGTTTATCTGCTTCAGTCCGGTGTTGGGAGTACCATTCTTCGACATCCGAATACAGAACCAGCACCAGTGCATCATACTGGGCCTTACTCATATCCACAAAGTCGATGGCAATATGAACCTCATTGTCGCCCACAGGCTCGACTCGTAGAATCTGTGCATCTAGAAAGACTCGTGCCCCAAAGTCTCCAATAATTTCAAGCTCAACAACATCCGGTAAGTTGGGCCAGCTATTCAGTCGGAGACGCGCACCCGTTTCGCTCACATCAACGGTTTGGGCTTCCCAGGTCTTGCCTTGAGCCCCATAAATGATAGTCGTGAGCTGCCGATTGAGCCGGTGTGCTTTTCTGAGTTGAGGCTGTTCAAGCGCCACAAGAAGGGCGGCTCCCAGCAAGACGAGGTTAAAGATACTCCAAAAGGCGTTGATGATGACGGACTCGGTGGCCTCGGGGCGCAACATGAGCCAAAAAGGAACGGCAATCAAGGACAATATCAAGATAGCAACGGCAATCAAGGTCACTTTTGCAGATTCAAAGTCGAAGTCTCGCTTTGTGACCGAAACGCCTTTATCGGTGACGTTAAAAGACCCGAGTCTGGGGTTAATCATGGCCATCATGGTGACGATACCGTCCTGGAACGCCATGGCGTACTCAAAAATCTCATTCCAGAAGGAGAAACGAACCGTTTTCTGAGTAATATAGTTCGCATTCATCGCCAGAACGATGTGAGGTAAGGCATAGGCGAGGGTTTCTGTTCCTAAACCTCGAATCAGGTTAATGCCAAACAAGAGATATAGCACTGGCGACACCGCATACATCAGGCGTGGAAAGCCAAAGAAAAAGTGGGAGGTCGCAGATAAGTAGCATAACCGTTGAGCGAGAGAAAGCTTGAGCTTCCGGTTAAACAGCGGATTCTCGATTCGCAAAATCTGTGCCATGCCTCTGGCCCAGCGAACCTGTTGTCCAACATAGGAGGAAAACTTCTCAGGGGCGAGTCCCGCTACCATAATCTTGTCGTAGTAAACCGATTTATACCCCAATGAGTGAAGTCGGAGGGCTGTATGACAGTCTTCTGTGACAGTTTCAATGGCAATGCCTCCAATCTCTAACACATAGTCCCGGCGAATCACAGCGGCTGACCCACAGAAGAATGCGGCATTCCAAAAGTCGTTGCCTTTCTGAACAATTTTGTAGAACAGCTCATTGTTCACCGGGATGCGCCCCTGGGTGAGTAGGTTTCGTTCAAATGGATCTGGGTTGTAGAACCAGTGGGGAGTTTGAACCAGTGCGGTATCCGAGTCGTAGAAGAAGCCGACGGTGTGTTTTAAGAACTGCTTCGTGGGAATGTGGTCGCAGTCGAGAATCAGAACCAGATCCCCGTGGGTGCGTTTCATGGCGGTGTTGATGTTACCTGCTTTTGCATGATCGTTGTTATCACGAGTTAGCATGGTGCATCCGATTTCGTCGCACATTTTTTGCAGATCGACCCGACGTTCCGGATATTTCCGTCCGTCGTCCAGTACATAAACGTGCTTTTTGTGGGTTGGATAGTCGATCGCCATGGCTGCTAAGGCGGTGTTGCGGACGATCGCCACATCTTCGTTATAAGTGGGGATGTAAATGTCAACGCTGAACCACTGATCCTGGGGGAGGTGGGTGAAGTCAATGGGTTGGCGATCGCGCAATTTTAACGTCTGAAAGTAAGACAGTAAGAGGGTGGCGATCGCATACAGTTCTGCTGAGAACAGCAAGAGGCTAAAGAAGCCATTGACCCACGTTTCGAGGTTGAGGGTGTAGTTGGTGCGGTAATACAGATACCGCAGGGTGGTGATGATGCTTAGCCACGCGAGAAATAGATGGAGATATTCACTTGCCTTTTGATTGGTTTGCCATTGTTCGAGACGAACGATGAACCAGCCAATCACCACCAGCACAACAGCCACTGTCGCCTGCTGCCACACCTCAATCGGGGTAATGATAAGCGGCAGTGACAGCCCTAGAAGCGCAAGAATAAGTAAAAAGAGCGAGTCTCTTCCGCGCGGCATCCAGCGGTCGAACGCATTGGGAAGGTTAACGAGCCAGCCGATGAGGCCCGACTGGCGTGTCGAAGATTGGGCTGAGCGTAACGGCTGGGATGGGCTTGTCATGACGAACGCTCCGACTTACTAATGCGATTGAGATAGAGTTGGGAGATGACATAGAGCATCAGGGCAACGATCACAATGCCTGTGGGCAGCATGAACCAGTAGTCTTGGAAGAATAAGGAAATCCGACTGAGCGGATCGAGTCGCTCGATCCGCCGCTGGGCAGCCTCCTGAAGCACCGTTAAGGAATATCCACGGGAGTCGTAGGGAGACGGATTTTCTTCGTTGCTGTTAATGAGAACCGTGTCTCCTCGGAGCTGAGCAAACAGCGGGTCTTCGTTCAACAAATCTTGCACTTCGCTCAGTCCCTGGTCGGTTTGAGCGGTCAGGGCGAGCAGAATGCGCTCAGAGTTCTGAGGCGAGAGGACACTGCGAATGAGGCCCTCGGTGTCAGGCAGGGCGCGAACCTGATTGCCCTTCCAGAATCGAGTAAAGCCCGCCTGGAGGCTAAACTGCTCCGTTTGCAGCGCATTTTGCAGGGGGAGGCGATCGCGACGCCCAATGGTGACCAGGTGTCTTGTTTCTTGAACATCCCCAGGCACCGCACCTGCACGATAGACATTGAGCTGCACCGAGTCAGACTGACTGAGTTTACCCAGTCGCTGAGTGAGCGCAAGTAAGGTGTCAACGTCGGCCTTGTCTGGGTTTTCAGGCATGACGATCCCCGCCTGTGACATGTCTTGAGGAGCCGTCAGCGGATAGCCTGTTTTGAACAGTTCGAGATTGGGAAGGGTGACCACCGTACCGCGCTTGAGATCAAAGCTGCTGTCGCCATATACGCGTCCCCACAGTTGGTCATCGGTTGCCCGTCCACAAAATTCAGATTCTTGGGGATGGAGGCTAAATCGAACGCTGAGAATGGAATTGGGTTGAATCAGATTCCCTGGCAAGTTCACCTTAAACGTTTTCTTGGCGTCGGCATTGCGGTTAGATAGGCGTTTAGAGCCGATCGCTACGTTGTCGAGTAAGACTTCAACCGTCGAGGTTCTTGAGTTGACTTGGGGGCTGTGACTGTAATGCAGCGTCATTGTACTTCCACGGGAGAACCGATCGTCAGGCAAAGCGTGAAAGTTGACCTGAACGGAAGGAGCTTTTGCTCCGTGTACGGTGACTTCCTGGAAGGGCTGTCCTCCTGGAACGGTGAGGTCACTCAGTTCAAACGAGTTTCGTGTGGGTAAGTATCCCGGCCAATCACGCGGATCAGGGGACGGAACATCCTGAACGCGGTCGATGATGGCGGCTTCTCCAGCAACGATGTCGCGGGCGTTGGGCTGCACTAGATTCTGGGCGGCCTTTGCGACGCCAACGGAAGAATTTCCGCTAATCACAAGTACAGGAACGCTGCCGTCTTGAATGGTGGTCAACATCAGCACGCCCACTTCGCCGGGCAGGGGCTGGTCGTTGCCATCTACAATCTGCTCGTTTGCAATCGGAAACGGGAGGTCTAGCTCACTGAGAATGGGTTGCTCTGCGGGAGTTCCGATGATCACCAGGCGATCGCCCCAGGTCAGATCCTCGATTTCTTCGACCGTTTGGGTTTCGACCGTTTGGAATCGAGCAACACGGCCAACAGAGGTTTGGAACCGAGCAAGGGTGGTTAGCCACTCCTCACTTTCCTCTGTCGGCAAGAGGTAGGAAATTTGATTTGGGTCGAGGCTCAGCGTATCAATAAAGGGATAGGGATACAGGCTGAGATCCAGCGCAATCGGCTGAGGCTGAAATTCGAGTACGACCTTAGAGTCCGGCAGAATTTCCGTCCATAATCCCGGATCTGAGGGATTGGTACAGGTTTCGGAGGTATGCTGCTCGGCCACCATCGACAGCTCATTGAAGTCTTGAATGAGACTGATCGGCACCTCAAACACAGCTTCGCCA
>JAYKJC010000299.1:0-9863 GCA_035285885.1 Leptolyngbyaceae cyanobacterium
CCTTTATGAAAGGACTACAAGGCGATGATTTGAGCGACGCTGAAACGGTTCTGGCGACTCCTAAACACTTTATTGGGGACGGTGCGACCGTGTTTGGTACGGCGACCCCTTCAGGGTTTCTGCTCGATCAAGGCGATACCCAGATTGATGAGGCCACGTTGAGACGCACACACCTCATCCCCTATCGAGCGGCGATCGCCGCTGGAGCGAAGTCGATCATGGCGTCTTACAACAGTTGGCAGGGCACAAAGGTGCACGGTCATCATTATCTATTGACGACTGTTCTGAAAGAAGAACTGGGATTTTCTGGATTCATCGTGTCGGATTGGGATGCGATTCAGCAAGTTGCCCCCGACGATTACTACGCCAGTGTGGTGACGGCGGTGAATGCGGGCATTGACATGAACATGATGTCTCAACACTACCAACAGTTTATTGAGGCTCTTACGCAAGCGGTGAAGGCGGGAGATGTGTCAATGGAGCGAATCGATGATGCGGTGCGGCGAATTCTCACGGTCAAGCTCGAACTCGGTTTATTTGAGTCGCCGTTTGCCAATCGCGCACTGCTAGAACAGGTCGGTTCGCCTAACCATCGGGCGATCGCCCGAGAGGCGGTTCGTCAATCCTTGGTGCTACTCAAAAACAAAGATGATGTGCTGCCGCTTCCGAAATCCATCCAGCGCCTCTATGTGGCTGGAGATGGAGCTGATGATATTGGACTCCAGTCAGGGGGATGGACGATTGAGTGGTTTGGCGCACGGGGGGCGATCGCCCCTGGAACCACTATTTTAGAAGGCATCCGACAAACGGTTGCACCCAACACCAGGGTTGACTATGCCGCTGATGGCAACTTTGGGGAGGATGCTGAGCCAGCGGAGGTGGGCATTGCCGTGGTCAGTGAAGAACCCTACGCAGAGGGAAAGGGCGATCGCCATGAGTTATTCTTATCAGACGCTGACCAGGCCATGCTGAATCGCCTACGAGCCTCCTGCGAGAAACTGGTGGTGATTCTTCTTTCGGGTCGCCCACTGATCATCACCGACTCCTTAGGGGAGTGGGATGCGCTGGTCATGGCCTGGTTACCAGGAACGGAGGGGGCGGGGGTGGCTGACGTGCTGTTTGGCGATCGCCCCTTTACCGGACGCCTCCCGCTCAATTGGCCTCGGTCGATGGATCAAATTCCGACGCCTCATCAGACTGACGCAACCTCAGAGCAGCCGTCACCCCTTTTTCCGCGCGGTTTTGGCCTGGTCAGCTCACCAGATTTAGCTGATGAATTAGCCAATTAAACGAGTCGCGCATCCATCCACTTACAGATCAATTCACGGGAAAATAAGTATTTATATCCATTGCCCCCTTACGTCGTGCATGCGAAATGATAGAATTTCTTCATGATTACTTGCAGACCTGAATAATTTAAACCATTTATACAGACCTGTAAGGCTTACGTTCGTCTAAAACAATATCTCTACTGACGAAGTTACTATCTCTGGAGGAAATCTATGGCGCTAGTACCTATGCGGCTGCTGTTGGATCACGCGGCTGAAAACGGTTACGGCATTCCAGCTTACAACGTAAACAACTTAGAGCAAATTCTTGCCATCATGGCGGCTGCCGATGAGACCGATAGCCCTGTTATTCTTCAGGCTTCTCGCGGCGCTCGGAAATATGCAGGAGAGAACTTCTTGCGCCACCTGGTGATGGCAGCAGTTGAGAGCTATCCACACATTCCCGTTGTGATGCACCAGGATCATGGAAATGAGCCTGCAACCTGCTACTCTGCTATTCGCAACGGCTTCACTAGCGTCATGATGGACGGTTCTCTCGAAGCTGATGCAAAGACCCCTGCAAGCTACGAGTACAACGTCAGCGTTACAGCTGAAGTTGTGAAAGTAGCTCACGCAATTGGAGCAAGTGTTGAGGGTGAGCTGGGCTGTCTCGGTTCTCTTGAAACTGGAAAGGGCGACAAGGAAGACGGTCATGGCTTTGAAGGCACCCTCAGCAAAGAGCAGTTGCTGACTGATCCTGATGAAGCGGTTGACTTCGTTGAGAAGACTCAAGTTGACGCTCTGGCTGTTGCAATTGGAACGAGCCACGGTGCATACAAGTTCACTCGTAAGCCCACGGGTGAAATCCTTGCCATTAGCCGCATCGAAGAAATTCACAGTCGCCTACCTAACACCCACCTCGTCATGCACGGGTCTTCTTCTGTTCCTCAGAAGTGGCTCGACATGATCAACCAGTACGGTGGTAGCATTCCTGAAACCTATGGTGTTCCCGTTGAGGAAATCCAAAAGGGTATCAAGAGCGGTGTTCGTAAGGTGAACATCGACACGGACAACCGTTTGGCAATCACGGCTGCAATTCGTGAAGCCGCTGCGAAGGATCCTTCCAACTTCGATCCTCGCCACTTCATGAAGCCTTCGATCAATTACATGATGGAAGTTTGTAAGAGCCGTTATGAGTCCTTCTGGACAGCGGGTAATGCAAGCAAGATCAAGCAGCAGCCCATCGAGTACTACGCCTCTCTCTACAAGAGCGGTGAGCTTGATGCAAAAACGAAGAAAGCTGTTACTGCATAATTTGCTGTGACAATCTCCTGATTGTTGTGTGTAAGGGGCGCTCTATGATGGAGCGCTCTTTTTTGTGGGATGCAGCGCCATATATAGTAGGGGCAAAGCAGCGCCTTGTACTTGTTTAGCGTAGCAGTAGCACCGAATACTCCGGATTTAACCCCCCTTAATCCCCCCTTCGCAAGGGGGGAAATGTCTGTTCTCCCCCTTGCGAAGGGGGAGTTAGAGGGGGTCACGCTAAACACGTACAGTGCCTTGCCCCTACCATTAGCGTAACGTTGCATTGAATCTAAACTCCAAGGCAACTTGCTGGCGTCGTTAGTTACTTTGATCGATGCTGCGTTGTCCCTGTAAGAAGAGCATCGCCATAAAGCCAGCACTAAAGGCAGAAACCACAATGAAAACGACGATGACCGTTAACCACCATCCACCTAAGGGCGGGCGTTTGGTGTCTTGACTAGAGGGATGCGTCAGCCGTTGATGCTGCTGTTCAGTGGTTAAGGGTTGATTGGTGTTGGGGAGTTTGAGCGTCACCGTTCCATCCAGGGTTTCAATCGATACGGTGTGGGGAGTGGTTCCGCTCCCGGCTGAAGTGGTGACTTTAGGGGACTGCTCAGTTGATTGGGATTTGGGAAATTGGCGGGCGATCGCCGCTGCTAAAACGTGATCAAGTTGAGAATCTCCATCGGCATCTTTCCTCGCGGGTGGGGCTGTCGCCTCAGCAAGTGAACCCCTCGCCGCATTCTGATCACCGTCAGCACTCGATACCTGCGATGGCGGTTTGGGAAGTGCCCATTCTGGTTTGGATTCGGTCTGAGGGCTTTTGCCGAAGAGTGATTCCATCGTCACCGCTCCTGGCCCATCCACCGCAGGGGATGACGAGGGTTGATGAATGGATAATCCTTGTAAAGGAGTTGATGAGCTAATTGAACCGCCAGTTGATGACGAGCCTGTGGACTGGACGGGCTGCACCATTAGCTGAGGCAAAATCGGGGCGTCAGGTTGGAGGTCATTGGCAATGGTGCGAACATTCAGTGCGGTCTGGATGAACTGCTCAATTTCGTGGCGAAGCTTTTGGTTGTGTTCTGCCAACTGCTCGTTGCGATCGCTCATTTCCCTGAGTCGCTGCTGAGTATGTTGGAGTTCCGCAACAAGTTCTCGATAGATGGTGATCGGCACAGCTGCATTCGTATTCTTTGGCTGAGCAACTGATGCAGCGGGCGGCTGGGGCGATGGACTAGAGGGAGTAGACGACTTGAGGGAAGACGTTCCAGAATTTTTCATCGCAGTTGTATCAGGCGTAGATTTCATGTCTCAATATCAATGCGTATGTATCAATGCGTATGTGTTCTATCAAAATTCAAACTCTCAAGTCGGGGGACTCCCCGTCTCCTCGGCGCTCATCTCGACAATGGGGCCAAATATGCAAAAGCATAGATGAATTCCCAAAATCTCGCATGGAGTCTCAATGTTTTTTTAAGTTCCTAAGTCACGAACACTCATGGTTCTACTCGTTCTACTCTTAGATTCTCCTAACCGCCATTACCATGACAGCCATCACGACGTGGCAATATTCTCATCCAGCAAACTTTCATGCTGTCAAGAGCAATAGTTCGCTAGTATGATTCAGTCTGAGATCTGAAGAATAATTGCTACTAATTGCTACAGTCCGTTTACTGTTTTGGGTGTCAGTGGTGAAGCAAATTTTTGAAAGGACCCGATTCAAATACGCCGTGCTGGCGTTGATCTTCGTGATTGGGGCGATCGCCCTCAATAGCTGTAACCTGTCCATGTACAGGAGCAGTGCGGCAGAAGTTCCGCGCATCATTTTTAGTGAAATTAGTCCTCCCAAGACATTCAACCCCGTGGTCAATCGAGAAGCCACGATTATTTTTGATCTGATGTATGAGGGGCTCATCACCGAAAATTACAACACCGGAGAACTGGAGCCAGCGCTCGCCGAATCGTGGGAAATTTCAGACGACAATCAAGAAATTGTTTTTACCCTGAGAGATGGCCTGAAGTGGTCGGATGGAGAGCCCTTCACGACGGACGACATCATCTTCACCTACGACGAAATCTATCTCAACCCAAAGATTCCCAGCGGACAACAAGACATCATTCGCATTGGTGAGTCTGGTGCATTTCCATCGGTTGAGAAACTCAATGACCGTCAAGTCAAATTCACCGTTCCTGAACCGTTCGCACCATTTCTTCGATACGCAGGGGGGCTATCCATTCTGCCGAAGCATGCCCTGCAAGACTCTGTCCGAACGACGGGTGATGATGATAAGCCTCTATTTCTGTCCAAATGGGGAACCGATACGAACCCAACGGAAATCGTGTCCAACGGTCCATATCGCATGACGGAACACATCACGCTCCAACGGGTGTCTTTCGAGCGCAACCCCTACTATTGGAAAAAAACGGTCACGGGTACCGATCAACCTTTCATCGATCGGTTTATCCTCCAAATTGTCGAGTCCACGGATGCCTCCCTACTTCAGTTTCGCTCTGGGGGATTAGATGGCATTAGCGTTGCCCCTGAGAACTTTGCGTTGCTCAAGAGAGAAGAAGAACGAGGTGATTTCACCATTTATGATGCAGGCCCCCGTCCAGGAACAAACTTTATTGGGTTCAACCTCAACAAAGGATCTCGCAACGGCAAGCCGCTGGTTGATCCCGTGCGATCGCGCTGGTTCAACACCTTAGAATTCCGCCAGGCGGTTTCCTATGCCATTGACCGTCAAAGCATGATCAACAACATCTTCCAGGGGCTTGGCGAACCCCAAACATCTCCAATTACGGTGCAGAGTCCTTACTACCTCCCGCCAGACGAAGGACTGAAAACCTATGACTACGACCCGGAGAAGGCGCAGCAACTTCTCCAGCAAGCGGGGTTTACGTACAACGCCAGTAATCAACTGATTGATTGGGATGGCAATCCCGTTCGATTTACGTTAATTACAAATGCCGGAAACAATATTCGAGAAGCCATGGGCGCACAAATCAAGCGAGATTTAGAAAAGATCGGTATGCAAGTTGACTTTACCCCCATTGCGTTCAGTACTTTGGTTGAGAAATTGACGAAGTTTCTCGATTGGGAGTGTTTTCTACTGGGTTTAACTGGCAGCATTGAGCCCAACGGAGGGGCAAACGTTTGGTTGACGGATGGTAGCTTGCACTCCTTCAATCAAGCCTCTGTTGATCCTGAGAATCCGATTACGGGTCGAGAAGTTGCCGATTGGGAGCAGGAAATTAGTGATCTCTACATTCGTGCTGCTCAAGAACTCGATGAAGAAAAACGCAAAGCGCTCTATGCCGAGACGCAGCGACTCACCCAAGAACACCTTCCATTTATCTACCTGATTAATTCCCTCTCTCTTTCTGCGGTGCGTAATCGAGTTGAGGGAATCCAGTACTCTGCACTCGGCGGAACCTTGTGGAATGTCGAAGAGTTGAAGTTGAGTAAGGAATAAGTGGTTTTGACACAGCCAGATGACCTCCGTAATCTTCTGCATGCCGTGGCTCAAGGACAACTCAGCCCAGATTCAGCTGTTGAGAAGTTACGGTATTTTGATTTCGAGCCCGTCGATGAGTTTGCCAAGATCGACCATCATCGTGCCCTGCGGACAGGGTTTCCAGAAGTCATCTGGGGGCAAGACAAAACCCCGGAGCAGCTGATCAAGATTATGCAGGCAATGCGCGATCGCTCCCCCGTGGTGATGGCAACGCGCATTGATCCCCCGGTCTACGATCTCTTACAGGCAGAAATTTATGGCTTGCGATATTTTCCCTTAGCCAGGATTTGTGCGATCGCCCCCAGCTATCCACGCTCCAGTTCATCCACTCAGCCCTACCCCGGCAGCATCACCATCATTTCGGCAGGCACAGCCGATCTTCCCGTAGCTGAAGAGGCCGCGATTACAGGGGAGCTGTGTGGCTTCACCGTTAAGCGGTTGTGGGACGTGGGGGTTTCTGGCATCCATCGGCTCCTCGACAATCGTCCGCTGATCACCAATGCCGATGTCATCATCGTCGTTGCAGGCATGGAAGGGGCATTGCCCAGCGTGGTGGCGGGACTGGCCCAATGTCCAGTCATTGCTGTGCCCACCAGCGTGGGCTACGGAGCCCACTTCAATGGACTTGCGCCCCTTTTAACCATGCTCAACTCCTGTGCAACGGGCATTGGCGTCGTCAACATCGACAACGGCTTTGGTGCAGCCATGCTCGCCGGACAAATTCTCCGAACGGCAACCCGGCTCTCGTCATCCACCCTACCGTCCTTGAACAACTCTCTGGATGGTCGTCAATGAGTTAAAGTCAACCAGCCCCTGATTCTGATTCGACTGATGGGTCATGGCCAGCACCATTCCCCCTGTTTTGGGGTGATATCGGTAAAAACGAGGCGACGTGTTGACATACACATGGGTGCTGGTGATTTGGGTGACAAATTCTCGACTTTCTGAATAGGAGTCGGTCACAATCACGTCTGCGTGTCCACTACTGTGTCGATTAATCCATGACACAGCATCATCCAACGAGTCTACAAATCTAAACACAATGGTTTGGTTTAGGGAAGCGTGATGCCAGTCTGAGTCTTTGACCGGATCAATGCCAGGAATTTTGTCACTTAAGTCGGGTCCCCCTTTTAACTTAAAGCCACTGGATCGGAGGTCGCCAAAGAGAGCGGCAATTGATCCGTAATTACAGCCCCGGTGAATCAGGACATGATCAATAGCATTCACGGGGTCTGGCTCGCTCTGGTGACTGTCCACAATCATGTGCTGCACCTGTTCGACCGCCCCTGTTAACGACCAGAAAAGGTAGCAGTTCCCCATCGCAGTCTTGACCACGGGAACCGTTGCCTGTTTCACAACCTTTTGCACCAGGCTGCTGCGTCCATAAGGAATGGCGAGATCGACATAGTCCTCAAGGGTCAACAGGTCGCGCAGGGTTTCCCCTTCATCCGCAGGAATGAGCTGCAAGCATCCTTGAGGCAAATCCATCTCATCCAAAACGGCTTGAATGACCGTCGCAAACATTTGATTGGATGAGCTTGCTTCGCTGCCTCCCCTCAACAGCAGAACGTTCCCCGTTCGAATGCAGAACCCAGCGGCGATCGCCGTAAGCTCAGGAAACGCCTCATACACAAAGGCCACGGTTCCCAACGGTTTCCGAATCCCGTAGGCTTCGCAGGTGACGACAGACTCGGCAACTCGCTCAGTCGTAAATAGGGGATCAGGCGCTTCGCTCAACTGCCGCAAGAGTTGTGAGGTGAGCTGTAACCGCTCGGGCGTGAGCTTGAGCCAATCAATCAGGAGTTCTGGAACGGCCATCTCCCGACTGACTTCAAGATCGAGGGTATTGGCTTCTAAAATATCGTCCTGTCGGTGGGCGATCGCCTCAGCAATGGCAAGAATGACTCGACTGCGGACATCATGACTAGCAACAGAGAGCACAGCAGAGGATTGCTGCGCCAATTGAGCCATAGAAATGAGATTAATCGATGAACTCAAAGAGATACCTGAAATAGCCTCAACGCCGATATACCAGCCACAAAATAAACAAAACCAAAACCGCCACTACGATTGCTGTAACCAACACTCTCATTTCCTCAACCAGTTCGATCGAACCCAGCTTTGGATCCATTAAGAGAACGACGATAACCACGACTGATATCGCCAACAATACCAGGGGCAAAAATTTCTGTCCAACTGGAGGTCGCAGCGTGCTCCATTGCCGCCCGGTCCATCGCCAGATCTTTTTGTAGGGATAGGTCGTCGATAATTGTTCAATAGTGTCGCCATTCTCACGCACAGCAAAAATTTGCTGACATCGGCTACAGCCAAACGCTTCCGTCAATGCAATAGGAACCAACCTTCCCTGTCGTCGGCACGGACAAGGATAGTCAGCTGTCAAATCAATTTTGTTGTTTCTGTCAGTTTGCACAAGTCAAGCAAGCACAAATCACAAATGTTCAAATCACAAACGATTTTCTAGAAGAAAGGTCGTATTCGCGCACACACGAACCGACACCTATCCACGGGATTCACCCATCTAACCTTCTTTAGCGTTGAAATCGAAGGTTTTCTCTTGGGAAAACGACGACTTTCACACTGAACCGAGCCCATACTGAATTGAGTAGGTCTACTGATTGATGATATTCAGGATGCAGTCACTTTGCCTAGTCATTACCAAAGATAACTGTTGCACCCTAGATTCGGGCAACAGAATCGTTAAAACTTTAAAGACATAGGCAAGGGCGTTGCCTAATCTGGGGATGAATTTGTGTGTGGGAGTCGCGTGATGCGCGACTCCCACACACAAATTCATCCCAAAAATCAGCAAGCTCTAGGCAAGAGATAGATTACCCCAGGGTTGACTGGTCTAGATGCTGCTCCAGTCCAATTCCCACGACATCGTCAGAACATAACAGTGCAATAGCCTGTTCAGCAGTAATCAAGCGTTTAAGGACAACCTGGCCAATGGGGTTTTTGCGAGAAGTGCCACTTTGGGTCTCGTCGGGTTTCACTTCGACCATGAGCACAGCATCTTCGACAGAATAGAGCCAGAGACGCTCTCCTTTTTCCTCAAGATATAGTTTTTGGCGTCGAATGTGAGGGGGTCGCCGCCATGCAGGTTCGTTCCAAAGCCCGCCAAGTTCCCAAACTCGACCCACTGTCCATCCATCGGACAAGAAAAAGTATTTCACATGCCTTACGGGATAAAAGTCAATAGCTCTGCTATTGTGACACCGCAGTGACCATCTCAAAAGAGTTCTTTTTAAAGGGAATTTTATGGCGATCGCCACTTTAATTAAGACATTTTTATAGAGGAGCGGCACCGTTCCCCAAAAATGCCTTTGTTCTAGGCGATAGCTTTTTCGGACAGACTGAATTACTGGACCGACTGGAGGTGATAAATCTCACAAATATCCTCTGGTAAAGCAGCCGTTAAAGCTTGATAGCCTTGGGCGAGAGACTGTTCAACCTCAGCTTCTGATAAAACTGTACCCTCAGCACGCAGGTATGCAGCAATCCGAATGGGTCTCCATTGAAAGGTTTGAGCCATGACAACAATCAGTCGATGCAGGGGGGACAAGTGTTCGAGAGACTGCTCTAGATAATGCAGAAACGGAGGAGACGCGTCTGCCAGGGAGTAGTGAATTGATTCGACGGGAGGTAACTCGGTCTGTGTGATGTAAGCCTTTGTGATCTCACCGAGCCAGGTTCTCAGGGTTCCCTCTGAATGTGAACTCTTCGCGCATGAAGGAAATGATGAATTCTC
>JAYKJC010000300.1:0-2789 GCA_035285885.1 Leptolyngbyaceae cyanobacterium
TTTTTCACTGGATTCAGCGTCGGTCTAAGCGACTTCCTCTGCGGTTTGTGTTAATGGTGCCCTTTGTGGCACAAACGATGATTGCTGTCAGTGTGACGGGCTGGCTTGCTATTGCGAACGGCAAGCAGGCTGTACGCGATGTCGTTCAAAAATATCAGCATGAAATCACCGCTCACATGACGCGCAAGTTAGACGTGTCTCTCAGCATTCCGCATCACGTGAATCAGCTTAATGCAAGTGAGTTTGAGCAGGGAGATATTAGCTTTACCGACCTACAGAAATTACAGCAACATTTCTGGCACCAGCTTCAGCATCATGCGGGTGTGAACTACATCTATGTTGGTAATGCGAAAGGTGGCATTGTTGGCGTTGGAAAACTACCGGGCGATCGCCACCGCATCTTCCAAACCGACCAGCTTCAAAGTGGGCCTTTTGAGCTATTCGAGGCTACACCAGAGGGCGATCGCCTTGCTCGTATCCCCGTGTCTGAAGAATACTACGATGCCCGTCAGCGTCCGTGGTACCAGGCAGCGATTGAAACCCGGCAAGCAACCTGGAGCCGAATTTATCGCTATGCCGGTGAAGAACTTTTAGGAATTACTGCGAGTCAACCGCTCTATGATGAATCGGGGCAACTGTTGGGGGTGCTGGGCGTTGATATCGCCCTGGAACAACTGAACGATTTTCTCCAGGCATATCAGCTCCCCAATCAAGCTCAAGCATTGATCATCGAGCGCTCAGGGTATCTCGTCGCATCGTCTACAGGAGAACCTCCCTTTATTCAGGACTTCCCAAACTCCGACCAGGAGCGACGACATATTTCTCAAAGCAATAATCGCCTCATCCAGGGAGTCGCCACGTATTTTTCACAATCAGACGACCGCTTTCATCACATTCAGCAGGAAACCAGTCTTGAGTTTCGCATTGACGGTGAGCCTTATTTCCTGCAAATCCTGCCCTTTCAAGACGACTATGGGTTAGATTGGCTGATTGTGTTGGTCTTGCCAGAAGCTGAGTTTACGGCCCCAATCCAGGACTATACCCGGCAAACAATTTTCTTGTGTCTCTTGGCATTGGGAATCACTGTCCTGTTAGGGCGTCTAACAGCTGACCGGATTACACGCCCCATTTTGAAGCTGAGTGAGTCGAGTCAGGCGATCGCCACTGGTGATTTTTCAAAGACGGTACACCTCGATCGCGACGACGAAGTCGGCATCCTGGCCCGTGCGTTCAACGCAATGGCGACTCAACTTCGTCAAGCATTTCAGTCCATGGAAGACCGGGCGGCAGAGCTAGAACAGCGCGTCGAAGAACGCACTCATCACCTGCTTCAGGCCAACCAACAGCTCAAAGCAGAAGTAGATGAACGCAGACGGATAGCAACAGAGCTACAGGCGTCAGAGCAAAAATATCGGGCATTATTTGAAGGTTCGCCCGATACCGTCACCATTTTTGATGGCAACGTCTTTGTAGACTGCAACAGCGCAGCGTTGCGCATGTTTCGCTGTGAGACCAAAGACCAATTTTGCTGCAAACATCCCCTCGATTTCTCGCCCGCTCAGCAGCCTGACGGACAAGACTCTGCGGCGTTAGCCGAAGCTCACCTCGCAGCAACAAAACGCAACGGAACCCATCAATTTGAGTGGATGCATCGACGACTGGATGGCGAATTGTTCTTGGCAGAAGTGTGGTTGAGCACCGTCCACATTGGCGGTCACGCCATGACCCAAGCTGTGATTCGTGATGTGACCCAGCGACGCCGAAATGAAGAAGCCCTGATCGATAGCGCTCGACTGGCAGCCTTGAGTTCAAATATCGGCAGCGTACTCACTCAGAACGCGCCGCTGATGGAGACCCTGGAGCGGTGTTCAGCAGCACTCGTCACCCATCTCGCACTGGATTCTGCACGATTTTGGGTGCTCAACCCGACAACCCAGACCCTAGAGTTAGCTGCCAGTCACGGGCAATATCAGCATCTTGATGCCCTGCAACGCAGCATTCGCGTCGGCCACTCGCGGATTGGGTGGATTGCAGAACACCAACGACCTTACATGACCGATTCGGTTCTGAATGACCTGCACATCAATCATCAAGAATGGGAGCAACACCCCTATCCCATGGCGTTTGCGGGCTATCCCTTAAATGTTGAAGAAAAAATCGTGGGGGTGATGGCTGTGATGACCCGTCGTCCCTTAAGCGATGCAACCAAGCAAGAGCTTTCTTCGATTTCCAATGAAATTGCATTAGGCATTCATCATGCTCGGGTCGAGGAGGCGCTGAGAGAAAGCGAAGCTCGATATCGCAGCATTGTCGAAAACACCAGCGATCAGATTGCAATTTTGCACTTAGACGGAACATTCCTCTATGCGTCCCCTAATTACAAGCCTGTTCTCGGGTATGACCCCGAAGAGCTGATTGGCACCCCCTGGGCACCTCTCATTCATCCCGATGATTTAGAAGAACTGGTGGCCTTTGCCCATCGTCTCCCGCTCCTGGATGCCAGCCAACAGAGCCCTGAATATCGAGTCCGCACAAGTGACGGAGATTGGCGATGGTACGTATCGGCGGCTTCCTGTGTGAAGAACCGTGAGGGAACTCCACTCTATCTGGTGAGCATTGGGCGCGATATTAGCGATCGCATTCGCACTGAAGAAACGCTGCGCCAGGCTAAGGAGTTGGCCGAATCCGCCAATCAAGCGAAAAGCGTTTTCTTGCGAACGATGAGCCATGAGCTTCGCACCCCGTTAAACGGAATCTTGGGCTTTGCTCAAGCCCTGAAACGCACCCCC
>JAYKJC010000301.1:0-3717 GCA_035285885.1 Leptolyngbyaceae cyanobacterium
CAATTTAGAGGCAATGAGCTTGTGTTGACAGGGCGAGGGGGGTTACCCGCCGATCCGAGCCAGGTGTTACGGAGCCCGATGGTATGGCAAGATTGGCGGTTGGCTGAAAGCCTTGCGAATGCGGACAATCTAAATGCAACTCCTTTGAATGCACCTCATGATGCGTTGAGTAGGATAACAGAGTCTGACACCCAATTTGTCCATCACCAGGAGGCGACTCATGATCGAAGGGCGATCGCCCCGATTGAAGCAGAAGGATGGACGAAAACAGAGAGTGGCGAGATTCAGTTGGTGGCTCAGGGTGGTTTAGCCCACGGTAGAGGTTACGAAGATTCTGTCGTCGATTGTCGTGAGTGGAGATAGCTGTGAAAAGAACACAATTTGGCAGACGTAGCACAAACGATATGAACTCAGAACGACGAGGCTGGAGAGCATTCCTCAGCGTCTTGAGTTCTAAGCTTTGGCTTTTTCTGGGGGCATTGTTCTGCGTTATTTTTTTACATCCGGCGATCGCCATTGAATCTTCTTTAGCTTACTTTTCTCAAGAAACGGGTGATGCCTCCACTGAGGTGATCATCAATATAAGTGACGACTCAGGTCTTACAGAGGCTACCAATGCGACTTCTCTGTTGCAGCAAGGACAGCGATTTTACGACGCTGGACAGTTCAGGCAGGCCATTGAAACGTGGGAAAGTGCGCGTGATAGTGCTCAACAGACAAATGATCTGACTCACTATGTCGCTAGCTTGAATTATCTAGCGATGACGTATCGAGCGATAGGCGATTGGGATGCTGCAACTCAGGCGATTCATCAAAGCCTTGATCACTTCCAATCCATAGAGATCTCGTCTCAGAGAGATGATTGGCCTTTAGGGCCGTCATTATATGCCCAATCACTGAATATATTGGGTGAGCTTCAACTGTCGATGGGCCAAGCCGAAGAGGCGATCGCCAGTTGGGAACGGAGCGAAGTAGCGTACCAACGTGACCAAGATTATTGGGGTGCCATTGGTAGCCGAATGAATCAAGCTCAGGCACTGCAAGATTTAGGACATTATCGCCAGGCTCAGATGCTTTTAGAAGATGTTGCGACCGAGTTACAACAGCAACCCGAATCCGCATTGAAAGCCTTGAGCCTCATTAATTTAGGCTCGATTTTGCAAGTCGTAGGCAATTTAGAAGAAGCCCGTGATCTTCTGACTCAAGGCATCACTCTTGCCCAGACCTTTCAATCTGATGACGAACGCTCAGTGGCGTTATTAAATTTAGGTACGATTTATCAGACTCTTGGCGACATTGAACACGCTCACCAAAGTTACGAGGAAGCAGCACGATCCACATCGAATCCTACCCGACAAGTTGAAGCGTACCTGAATTTGTTTAAGCTTGCGATCGCCCAAAAGGAATGGGAATCTGCCGAAACTCTTGCTACCCTGATTCAGGCTCAGTTAAACAACTTATCCCCCAGCAGAATGAGTGTGTATGCACAGGTTAATTTTGCGGCTACGGTGCTTACCCTATCATCAGAGACGGCATCGTCACCAAATACCCCTCCAGAATCCTTGCAATTCGTTTCCAACCTGGAAATCGCCGAAATTCTGAGTCAGGCTGTTCTTCAATCGCGTCAACTCAACGATTCACAAGCCGAGTCATATGCCCTAGGAGAGTTGTGGAACGTGTACGAGGAATCTGGGGAGTATGACTGGGCCTATCATCTTACTCAACAAGCATTGACTATTTCCCAATCGGTGAATGCTCCTCATATTTCGTATCGATGGCAATGGCAACTCGGAAGAATTCAGGTCAAACAAGCTAAGTTAGAAAGCTCCCCTTCCGATGGGAAGATGCGAGAGGCGATCGCCGCTTATAGCGAAGCCGTGAATACCCTCAAGTTCGTTAATCGAGATCTGCTATCGACCAATTCTGAGTTCCAGTTCTCATTTCGAGAGAATATTGAACCTGTTTACCGTGAGCTGGCTGATTTATTACTTCAGCCAGGAGCCACTCCTGACGACTTGAACCAGGCTCGCACCGTCCTTGAAGACCTTCAACTGGCAGAACTGGAGAACTTTTTCCGATCATCCTGTCTGGATGCAACGGTTCAGCGGATTGACGATCTCGATTCCAATGGAGCTGTAGTGTATCCTGTCATTTTTTCGGATCGCATTGAAGTTATCCTGTCTGTCCCAGGAGAATCGTTACAGCAATACACAACCTTCATACCTCAAGAGGACGTTGATGCGGCCCTAGAGCAGCTCTTACAATCGATGAACCCCGCCTTCTCAGATCGGCTTCGATTAAGCCTATCTCAACAGCTCTATGACTGGCTCATTCGTCCTCTTGAATCAACCTTATCCCAGCACCACATTGAACGCTTAATCTTTGTGCTGGATGGAGTATTGCGCAATGTTCCAATGGCGTCTCTCTATGATGGTGAACATTATCTAATTGAGACCTATGGGATTGCTCTAGCGCCAGGGTTGCAGTTAGTCGCGCCTCAATTGCCCAATGACCAAATTCCTCAGGTATTGACCGCAGGAATCTCGGAAGCTCGCCAGGGTTTTTCTGCCTTACCGGGCGTTGCTGCTGAAATTGAGGAAATTTCCCAAACGTTTCCGTCCCGTACGATTCTCAATGAAGCGTTCACCAGGCAAAATATCGAAAACCAATTGGTATCAGCCAATTTCTCAATTGTTCATCTGGCGACTCATGGTCAATTTAGCTCTGATCCCGAACAAACCTTTTTGCTGAGTTGGGACGATCAAATCAAAGTCGGTGAATTTGAGAATCTTGTTCGCTCTAGACAGTCGGAAGACTCCCGTCCCATTGAGCTTCTTGTGTTGAGCGCTTGCCAAACGGCCACAGGGGATAAGCAAGCTGCTCTCGGGCTAGCAGGATTTGCGGTTCGAGCTGGAGCACGGAGTACATTGGCCACGCTTTGGGCGGTCAATGATACGTCTACAGCCTTCTTTATGACTCGATTTTACCAACTTTTGAACGAACACCCAGAAGCATCAAAAAGCTCCCTTGTGAGAGAAGCACAACTTTCACTGATTCAACATCCAGACTACAATCATCCCTTCTACTGGGCACCCTTTGTGATTGTTGGCAACTGGCTATAGCCAAAGTCAGACGGAATCCGTCCAGAAAACCCCGAATTATTTTTTGTGAATGTCAGGCTTTGCCTGACATTCACAAAAAATAAAAACTGGTTTTTAAAGTCGGATTTGGTGTCAGACGCCGAAAGGGCTCAACTTTAATGCTCTAGAATCCCAGGGATGAGCCCAAAGCTCGGCTACGCCAATAGGCGATCGCCATCACAGCCGCTAAGAACACTAAAATCAAGCCAACCACCAACCAGTTGCCGCTGTTGGTTTGGGTGCCAAGAATCACCCAGACGAAGAACAGCAGACTTTCAAGAATGCCGAGAATGGTGTCGTTGAAGGCATTTTCTCGTCGCCGCATCATCATGCCTGAGAGCGAAATGGGTCGGGCATTCCACAGGCGAATTAGCGTCGTGCAGATTGTCGAAAGAATGACGAGGCCAATGCCTGCCATGACATCAATGCCCCGTGCCGCCAGCGCAATGAAGAACAGTGCCAGAATGCCCCACACCGGAAGTAAGATCGCGAACACCTTCAAGAGTCGAACTTGCTGCCCGCTCACGGGAGAGGATTTAATCAAATCTGGAGCTTCTTCCCCGGCAATGCAGATGAC
>JAYKJC010000302.1:0-5227 GCA_035285885.1 Leptolyngbyaceae cyanobacterium
TGATGTTTCTTGAATTAAATCTGGGTGTCACAGCGTCCTACCCAACTGTTTTGTGCTGTCGCTGCTGTAGCTCCAGAGTATCGTGCCTCTAAGCATTGGTCTCTGAAATGTCAGAATGCGATACACACGTGGGCGTTAAGGTGCGTGGTTCTGTGGAATCTATGGGGCGATCGCCGCTTGCCGTCAAGATGGTTTGGCCCTGAGCATTAGTGACCCACCCCTGAGCTTCAACAATCCGGTTCTGTTCCAAAGAATCCTGCTTGATGGAGGATTGTGGAGGGAATGGAGTCTCATTCGTCCCATTGGCATCGCCTGGATCGGGGACAATCCGCTCGACCCAGGGGGTGCTCGGACGACTTCCATCAATGGGATCATCGGGATCACTGGGGAATCCGCCCCGTCCCGTAAAGACAAACTCGCTGCGCTGTCCGGCTTCGGCATCCAGCCGAGCGCTACACACCGTCGCCAGTGTCGGCGTTTCTTCAAATGCAGACGGCAGTTCAATATTGCCTCGGGAAGGATCAACATCGGGGGTATTTAGAACAACCTCGCCGTTGAGTCCTGCACCCGTTTGAGAAATCGCCGTGATGTCGCTGGTCGGGATCAACCGGGGATCGAGGTCGCTTTCAACCTCTGTCCCCAGGAGGGCAACTAAATCTTCACGGGTACGCGGAATCAGGCCAAAGATGCCGCCGGGCGCGGTAATTGTAATCGTGCCGCCATTGTTGTTCACTGAGTTTGCGGTGATGTCGTTGTTGCCCAGAAGTTCTGCCGCGATGACGTTGGCAACAATTTCGATATTGCCTCCATTACCTCCGGTGCTGCCGCTGGGTACGGCTCCTGCATCCGTGAGAATTTGACTTGCATTCTGCAACACCACCAGACCCGACTCTGAGCGTAACTGGAGGAGGATGTCGCCACCGTTGCCGAATGCGTCAGCCGTTGCTTGGGCTTGGATGGAGGGGGGGCGATCGCCCGCCACCGCCACTCCAGCAGCATCCACCGCAGAACTCGTAATCGTGCTGCCATTGATGAAAATCAGTTCACCAGACGTAACGTTAATTTCTCCTGCGTCTTGGGTTTCATTTCCGATGTTGGTGGTCGAAATGAGGCTGTCGTCAGCAATTTCGATGGACTCTGGAGCAATGGAATCGCCGATGAACACCGTTCCAAACCCGCCTTCACTGGAAACGGTACTGTTCCCAATAAAGACAGTCTCAAACGCGTTGATGTCAATGGAACCCGCTCCACCCTCGGCACTGCTGCCGAAGATGGTGCCTTCCGCCAGGCTGCTGGTGATGATGCTGTCGCGAATATCGATGGTTCCCTGGGGGGTGTCTAGAAAAATGCTGCCCGCGAATCCATTCGATGCCACATCCGTAGTGACTTCTGAATTCCTGCGAATGATGAGCGACCCTTGATTCGACTGAATGACGATATTGCCGGGTTCGTCCGTATTGGTTCCATTGAAGCTAGATGCGCTGATGATCCCGTTGGCGATCGCCACATCATTCGTCGCACTGACCTCAATTTCTCCAGCACCCCCACTATCTCCGGTAAAGACATCATCGCCAACGTTATCGAAATCGCTGCTGAGCGTACTCTGACGAATCGCAACAGCGTCTCCCGCTTGAAGAATCATCGTTCCAGCCAGACCGCTATCTTCCACATTGGTGCTGAGTTGGGTGCCGTTCCGCAGAATGATCGATCCCTGGGATGAACGGATCGACAGGAACCCCACATCATCACCCGCATCATCATCGGGGCTCGGCCCATTCACGCTCGTTGCGCTGATTGTGCTGCCACGGATGGATACGTTATCCCTCGCCAGAAGGTCGATATCGCCTGCGATACCGCTGACAAACGTATCGGTAATCAACTCAACCGTATTCAACCGCAGTCTGCCTTGGCGGGACGTGATGGTGATGTTGCCACTGGTGCTCTGTGCATCGCCCCCCGAACTTTCGGCATTGATGCGGCTGTTGGCGATCGCCACATCGCTTTCTGCCCTCAAGGTGATAAACCCCGCCCCACCCGCACCGTCAAAGGTATCGCCCGTATCGTTGTTGGCATCGCTGAGAAGCCGACTGTTTCTAATCGTGAGGCGATCGCCCGACCGAAACGTAATATCCCCCGCAAATCCACTTCCAGCCGCACTGGAAGAAATCTCGGACTCGTTGCCTATCCGTATGGAGCCGTTAACCGTTCGGAAACGGATATCTCCAGCATCATCGTTTCCGCTCCCGGCAAATCCAGAACCATCTGAGGTAACCGTCGCATTCGTCAAAATAATGTCATTCTCAGCAGAAATGTTGATATCGCCTGAGAACCCCGTAAAGGAAATGCCCTCAAAGTCCCCGCTGTTAATGTCCACGTTATTGAGAACCACACGATCCCCGGCGGACAGAGCAATCGTGCCGCCCTGACTGTTGATGCTTCCCGGAGTGAGGACGCCCCCTGCGGATAGAACGACATTTCCGGACTCACTGGTAATGGTTCCCGAGGTGATGTCCCCCGTTCCGGTTAACCTGACCGTTCCCCCGGCACTGGTGAGAAGTCCAGCCGTAATGTCCACGCCCGTAATCGTGATGTTCCGCCCTGCTGTCGATAGAGCATCGGTTCTATCGAGCATTCTGAAGTCCCCGGCACCATCATTGTCTGCGTCCGCCCTGAAGGTAAGGGTTCCGTCCCCCGACGAGAACGCTAACTCATTGTCGGAGAGATCGTTCACGGTGATGTCGTTTGTTGCTTCCAACACGACATTCCCCATGATGCCTTCCAGGGTTTCTTCTGAAATCGTAAACGTCTCCCCCGGATTTTCCTCCGCCAGAATCTCGCCATCCGTAATTAGCGCCGCATCATTCCTTCCTCCCTCACCATCGACAATGATGATGTTGGCGGGATCCAGCAAGAGGGTGCCGAGCAAGCCGCGAGGCGCGGTGAGATTCGCCTGTCCATCAAACACAAGAGTTTCTTTACCAGAGACTTCAGCAAATCCCCCATTGCCCGACTGGATGCCTCCCCGCGCTGACAGACTGCCGTAAAACTGAGTCAGGCCATTCGCCCAAACAACAATAGTTCCGCCCTGTCCAGTGGTTCGAGCATCAGCCCGCAACGCCACTCCCGAACCGACAATCGTGTGTTGAGCATTCGGCAACGAACCGACTCCGCCCAGATTGCCGCCCACAAAAATAGTGCCGCCCCCGCGTTCAGAAGACACGTCAACGTCAGCATCGCCCAACAGAGTGACGTGATTGCCCAGAACCTGAATGGTGCCTCCGGGTGCGATCAAGGAACCCGTGCTGGTGGTGGTAATGCCTGCCAGACTGAGGGTTTCTCCGGGATCGACGGAGAGGGTGGCCGCATTGGCGATCGCCCCCTGATAGTTTGTGCCATATTGCAGTCCGGGTGAGAGGGCAACGGTCAACAGCGGTGCCGCTGCGGGAGTGACCGCACTAAACTCGCTCCCATCGGGAAACGCAAATCGATCAGCGGTACTGGCCACAAACGAACCTCGAATGTCGAGCGTGGCATTCTCACCAAACAAAAAGCCATTGGGATTCAGAAGAAAAAGGTTAGCCTCTCCCAGTACGCCTAACTCGCCCAAAATATCGGACACGTCATCGCCCGTCACGCGCCCGAGAATGTTTTCGATGCCGGATGGAGTGCTGAAATACGCCCCTCGCCCTTCATCAATGTTGAATTCTAAAAAGCTGTGAAAGAGGTTTTCGCCACGAATTGCACCTCCCTCAATGCGGTGTCCGTCTCGGTTGCGGATTCTCTCAGGTCGGACAACCGACGATTCCGCTCCTAAAGTCTGGTCTGGAATGAGTTGCGCCGCTGCTGGGGCGATCGCCCCTTCACTGATCCCCACCCAACTGATCCCCATCCACCCGACGAGAATCGGCAAATACCCAACAATCTGCACCCTCCAATATCGAGAAGAAGTGCTGTCATACCGTAGAAGACGAAACACCATGCGCAGACTATGCCTTAACTCGACCGACGAAGAAGCTGTGCATTTCGCCATCCGGTACGCGCATAACCATGTTCTTAGCCATCAGAACAGCTAGCAGAACCAAGCGAACAGGCGCGAATGCCCGTTCATTCTAGCCACTTCCCGTTTTACCCCGGTAGAGACTGTTGATGAATCGACATATCAGAACCAGTTGAACAACGCTAGCAGCCTCAAGCAAATTCTCGTCTGGCCTGCTCATACTGGGCGGGCGTATTCAAATCGAGCAGTACCTCCGCCGTATCCATCGTCACGTAGTGAGTCGAGTCTCGATAGGTTTCGACCACATGGCGCAGGCCATGCGTTTCGTCAGAAATGGCTCTGAGCTGAGGCCAAAGATGCCGCGAGAAAAGGGCAGGATGTCCCGTTCGATGCTGATAGCTTGGCACCGTAATGAGGGCGTGATGAACGTCAAAGGCAGCCAAGAGCTGGCGATACACGTCAGCCGAACGTGGCTGGTCAACCGCAGAAATAAACACGGCATCCCACTGGCTTGGGAGGTGGTCGAGCCCGTGCAGAATTGAACTGACTTTTCCTGTTTCTGGGGCAGGATTTGTCGTCCATTGAATCGCTGTCGGTAGGTCAACGGGTGCTGACCTCTGATGATTATGTGGCCCCAGGACAACGACAGGCTGGACGCCAACCGCCACAAACTCCTGAATTTGGTACGTCAACAGCGTCGAGCCATCGCGCCACGGGAGCATCGTTTTACAGCGCCCCATGCGAACGGAATGTCCCGCCGCCAAGATGATGGAAACTGCTTTCACCATGTCTTTACGGGCTTACTGCTTTCCTCTAGTGAATGTATTACAATTTTCCGCTGTGCGTTGCATATCCCTTGATCTCCAAGAATGGATTGCGTATCGTTATGCGTAAGCCTATCCGTGAAAATTAGAAGACACTTCACATACGGGTTTCTTCTGGATATGCAGCGTGTAGGGTCTTATCGTTTACTGGTTGCTCCCTGGTGCTGCACGGGTAAGTCAATCGCAGGTTGAAGCCTTCTTGGGTGGCTGAGTTTCCGTGTTTTCTGCCACTTAAAGAACGTCTGATCGATTGCTTTACGCACATTGCTTTACGCAGTGATTTGCTTGCTGAGTATCACGTTCTCTCTGTTGATGATGGTTGTTGTCATTGGGTTGAAGCAAAGCCTGCCCGTTCATGCTGAGCTGACATGGCTGAACTGACGAGTTTGAGCAGAAAAGTTCGAGC
>JAYKJC010000303.1:0-4246 GCA_035285885.1 Leptolyngbyaceae cyanobacterium
TCTTGCCGCTAAAGTGATCAGGGGAATCTTAAAAAAGCTCAGCTTGATGGGGTAGAGCGATCGCCCCCCTAGTCAGTCGAAAACAGGTGGATGAATCAAACCTCACCCTAACTGAGTGCGTTGATAACTGAGTGCGCCGATTGTGGGCGATCGCCCACATTTCATCTCTAGATTGGCCTGGAACAACGGGTCAAGCTGCTCCTCCGTTCATGCGGCAATGGGACTGATCTCCATGGTGAACACCGTCATCCCAACAACCTTTGATTGATGTGTGTGATGTCAGCATCGTGCTCCACACGCGTTGACCACTTCTCAGAATTCACATCAAACTCTTAGAGCTATCTCAGATTCTGGTCAGAGCAGATTCAGACTCCACCTGCATCATAAGAATCAAGCCAAGGGGAAGAGAAAAACCTCATCATCTAAATCGTTCCCCGTCACTAAAAGGAGTTTGAATTATGAAACGTGTCATCACTGCTACGCTCGCAACGGCTGCACTCGCTGTTTTCGCATCACCTGCCATTGCTCTCTCTGATCGCCATTCAGACGAATTTCATAGCGGTCTGGGCAATAAGCTTTCTGAGCAGTACGAAGAAGAGTTCTACAACGGTCTGGGCAACAAGCTCTCTGAGCAGTACGAAGAAGAGTTCTACAATGGTCTGGGCAACAAGCTTTCTGAGCAGTACGAAGAAGAGTTCTACAACGGCCTAGGGAATAAGTAAGATATCGCTTACAGAGTACATGGCATTCTTGCTTCCTGATGCATTTTGAGTCCGTTGACTCATCATCAGATCAAGTTTTCCAGGGAAATGAAATCCCCACCGAAGCGGTGGGGATTTTTTTGAGACACTCATATTGGTGAGATGCCAAATTTTCGTAATGGCTATCAAATCATTGGCTATTGAACAGGTATCGCCGAACTGTGATTTTGTCTAAGTTGTCTTCGGCAATACTCCAGTGGGGATAACTTAACTGGATTGTCAACTGGATTGTCTGTGCTTGCGGTTTATGATGTAAGCGCCCCAATCATCCCCTGACTGGAGGATGTCATCTTTGTTCCATGCATGCCTATGAAGAGGCGAGATTTTTAATGGTGTATCTATAAATCGGAAGAAATTGCTCAAATTCAGCAATTACCGCAAGACATTTCGGTAAATATCGAATAAGATGTGTGAGTGAAGCAACTCTGGCGTGGGGGCTCTTGCCAAGTTGCTTCACGTTTATTTTTTGGCTATTCCTGTCTTCGTTCATCTGCAATACGCTTCATGCTGCAGAATAAGAGACTTTGATCGGAAGAAAAAAGTCATTCAGAAAAGCAATTTAGAAGAAAAGCAATATACCAAGAGCGAGACGGGCTGAACGTGTTCGAATGTCTGTTTGAGGTCGGCATGGGCTTTGTCATTTATGTCCGCATCAACCATCGTCAAACAACCATCGTTAAATAGCGATTGAGCCGCACGTAAGAGACATTGCGTCAATTTATTAATACGTCACTGGTGGCTGGGGTATGCCTGTTATTCATACGCTCTTGCGAAGAGTACCCTGAGGGGGGCTACGCCGCTGTCAGGAGATGGGTATACTAAAAGAGTGATTTTCTTTATACCAAAACGGATAATAAGTCTAGATAAAGGGTGGCTATTTTTACAGAATTTAATGTTACCTTGAGAGAATCTAGGCCATGTAAGGAGATCGATGTGTGTCGTCATCCTTCATGCTGTATGACGAGCAGGTCAATTTTGAGTTGGCTGGATTTGTTGATTTGAGTGGTTACGGTTAATGACTATACACGCTGCTATTCCGTCCCTTTCTGTTGATTCTGTCGTCGCGGATTTCTTTCAACGATCCGCAGGGCAGTGGCGTTCAGAGCGTCGCTACTATACCGTTAGCAACGATGAAACTCAAGAAGTGGTGAGCTTTTTGACGGTTCGGGCGATCGCCCAAAATAGTCCTGAGTTGGTGCAGTTGGCTCAGCTTCACGGGTTAGACGATGCGGCAGAACTCACCTGTGGTGCTGTCAGTTCTTGGGAAAGCAGTTATATGGGGCCTAGCCCAAAGAAATCAAAAGGATCGACTGTTTTTGGTGTAAAGGGGGCATCGCTGTATCGCGATCGCGGCTTCTCGACGACCAAGCCCATTATTGCCCAGTTCACCATGCGAGATGATAATACTCTCTGTTTACGAACCGAATACAGCGGTAACGTCTTTGAAGAGGAAATCAAGCTAATCGGGACTCAATATCGCACCCGTCAAACCATCATTTCACGGGCAGGCCAAGAGCAAATGATTGGGCAGTACATTGAAAAGCGAATCCATTCGGTGTAATGGCAGAACCCTCCAGTCCGTGAAATAATAAAGGTTCTACCGATAAATGCTGATCCATGATGTATTCTGCCGACCTATGTAAGTTAGCGCGATGGATGGCCGCTGACTTTAGTAACCAACAGCAAGCCTTCGATAATCCTCCCCTCTATGCTCATATCCGCGTTTGCATGCGGCCTCTTCCGCTAGGCGTGTTGTCTGGCATTAGTTTGTACATTGAGCAGGCGTACGATTTCATGTTGAATCAGCCCTATCGGTGTCGCGTGCTAAATTTCATCGAAGAGGGCGATCGCCTCATGATTGAAAACTACTCTGTGCAAGGGGAAGAAGATTTCTATGGGGCATCTCGTGATTTAGCAAAGCTCAAGACCCTGTCTCCTGAACGGCTGGAGAAGCTTCCAGGATGTACGTTCTGGGTAGAGTGGACAGGGACTTCTTTTAAGGGGCGGGTAGAGCCTGGAAAGGGATGTAAAGTCACGCGTAAAGGGCAAGAAACCTATTTAGAAAGTGAATTTGAGGTGACAGAGAATAGTCTTCAGAGCTTAGATCGAGGTCGCCACCTGGAAACCGATGAGCATGTGTGGGGGTCGATTGCTGGGCCGTTTATGTTTGCCAAAACTCAAACATTTGCCGACGAGCTTCCGATCTAACTTCATTCTTACGGCGTGACACCGCTAGCGTTGTAGTGCCGATTCCAGTTGTTCGCAAATGTAAAGAATTAGCGTTACGGGCGATCGCCTGTAACGTACTAAGTTCATGGGTTTTGTAACGATACACGTTAAGAACCACGGAGAAATATAAACGATTAATACAGTTCGGGGGCAACTAGGCTTAAATACTTACTCAACCACGTAACGTAGATTTCCATTGGGATTTTCTCTCAGAAACTGCATTTTCGAGGTATTGATAACTATGCCTATTCCTCTGCTGACTTACGCACCTTCCAGTCAAAATCAACGGGTGATTGGATATGAGGTGCCCGGAGATGAGCAGCCCCGACTCTATTCCACAGATGTGCGACTCGATTCGTCAGAGATAGAATCTGTGATTCAAGCTGCCTATCGGCAAATCTTTCATGAGCAACAAATGCTCGTCAATCATCGTGTGTTGTCTTTGGAATCTCAGCTTCGTTTAGGACAGATTACTGTCCGCGAATTTATTCGGGGTTTGCTGCTCTCTGACTCATTCCGGCGGCTCAACTATGACGCCAACAATAATTATCGATTTGTTGAAATCTGCATTCAGCGTGTGCTCGGTCGTCAGGTTTATGGCGATCGCGAAAAGCTGGCGTGGTCGATTGTGATTGCCACCAAGGGTCTTGAAGGCTTCATTGACGCCCTCCTCAACAGTGAGGAATATCGGGACGCGTTTGGCGACACGATTGTGCCCTATCAGCGTCGTCGGGTCTTGCCCCAGCGATCGCAGGGAGACTTACCGTTTGAGCGGATGGCACGATACGGTACCGATTATCGGGACAAGTTGCCGAAGCCTAATCTCAGCGCTCTTCGATCGACTCACGGTGCTGACGGTATCTTCACACAGTTCGAAGATTTTGACTTTGATACGTTTGTCGAGCGGGCGAATTGGCGTGTTGCAGCAGCGGTTCTGACCGTAGGGTTTGGCTTGGTTGGGGTGGCAGTGGCGATCGCCGCTCTTGCCGATGCCCCGCTATAACTTCTGTTGCTGCAGTAAAGGGCACCTCATTTTCTGATGGTGGGCCATTCCTAACTCCCGCTTAATATTCCTAACTCCCTCTTAATACAGAGCGCTTTAGCCATCTTTGCCCGATGGTTTGACACAGCGCTCTCTTTTTTTGTAACCGTCCCAGAGATTAGGCTGGCTGAGCGAAGTCGTTCGTTCTTACGTCTCCCAAAGGGAGAAAGCCAAAGCCTCGCCAGAACGTCCCCTGAGCGGAGTCGAAGGGGAC
>JAYKJC010000304.1:0-4374 GCA_035285885.1 Leptolyngbyaceae cyanobacterium
TGGGTTTGTTTCGGGGATGGGGGCGGCGACGGCTGACGGGATGTATGGCTGCATTGCTGGACTGGGACTGAGTGCGATCGCCGATCTCATGGTGGCTCAGAGTCGATGGCTGATGCTGATTGGGGGATTATTTTTGTGCTACCTCGGCGTCACCACCTTTCGACAGAAGCCCGCCGTAGAAAAAAGCACTGTGAATCTCTCGCCTCAAGGTCTCTCGCCTCAAGGAGCGTTTAAGTCCTATGTGTCGGTGCTCTTTCTCACCCTCACCAATCCATTAACTATTTTTTCGTTTCTAGGAATTTTTTCGGGGCTGGGGTTGGGGCAGGCTGAGCAGAATACCCAGGAGGCTATCTCGTTGGTGTTGGGGGTGTTTTTGGGGTCGGCGCTGTGGTGGTTGACCCTCAGCACAGGAGTTCATTACATTTCTCGCTGGTTTGATATGGGGAAATTGGTGTGGCTCAACCGAGGGTCTGGGGTCGTAATTTCTGCATTTGGGGCGATCGCCCTCTGGCGATTCTGGCATTTAAGAGGCATTTAAGATAATTCTTAAGACTGCTTACGGTGGGAACTAATCGCGCTTAGAATAATTCTCACAAACTAGACCGTTGTTGCTAGACCACTGCTCCTTGATCGTTTACTCGATCATCTATAAAAATTGACCGCTGTTAGCGATCACATTTCATCTCACACAAGCGCTTTCTAATCTCACACACCATCCCGATAGGTTCGTGCTCTGCTCACTTCAAACTACCGACCGCATACTCTGACCGCATACTTTGAAACAATGCAACCGTAAATGAAATCGTAGTGGTGCGTCTTTGTAATGAGGTGGTCTATAGTTAGGGTCACCTTGCCAAGCTCTTTAAGAACCTTCATCCATTGATTAGAACATCATGCTCTTTTATTCCCTTTTACGTCATCGTCTACAGCTTCGTCGTTCCATGACTCGTGCCATGCTGATTGGGGCGCTGTCGTGCCTGGGTGTGGTTGCCAGTGCATCCTGGGTAACGGCTCAAGATCTCGACGTTTCTCTGGTGGAGTCGTCCGCTCAGGTTCACGCTCAGAATCAATCTCAGACTCCATCGTTGAAGCAGGAGGCGTCCTTTGACGCTGGTGAAATTCGCAGCTACGCTCTGGCGGTTTTAGATTTGGAGAACTTGCGTCAACAGCGCTCTGCTGATATTGCCAGTGCGATGGATGTGGAGACGCTCCCGGCGATCGCCTGTAATGAACCCAGCAGCATTCGGGGTCTGAGCCGGAATGTGCGGGAAATGATTGTTCAGTTTTGCGATGATTCCATCGCTGTTGTCGAGGATCATGGGCTAACCGTTACCCGATTCAATGCCATCAATCAGGCAAGAATCAGCAACCCGGCCCTTCAAGAACGCATTTCTGAACAACTCTTGGATTTACAGCGCGATTCTCAAGCCTCGGCAGAATAAGCGTTCACGTGGGAATACTCACAGCGATACTCGCATAGGTGATACCGATGCCAAGACTCGATCCATTTACGCTGCAAATGCAGATCACTCGCTTGTTTGAACAGGGGCAGTCTTTCTTTGCTGCTCCTAAGGTGGAAGACTGGCTGTGTGAACGAGGGCACGACCCCTCGGAGTATGAAATTCTCTTTCATCAAAAGCCTGCGCCACCAGGGTCTGAAGCGGTTATTTGGATTGAAATTGAGCTGAAGCGGCGAGATGGTCAACCCGTCGATCCGTGGCTTCAGAGCGAAGTGAATCGCCATCAGTAAGGCGCTGTCCAGAAACTCTGACGAGTTTTCGGAGCGGCAGTAGGGGCTGAGCACAGACCTGAGGGCACGTTTCTTCTAGAATGGTGAGGTGTTATTATCGCCATTCAACTGCCTGATTGCCAGGTTTCATCAGCGTATCCGTGCGATCGCCCTTCTTCACCATGTCAATGCCTGTTCTATCTTCGACGTTTTTCTTGACCCTTCTACTGATGGTGGGGTTGTTTTTCTTCATTCGGGCTTCGACAAAAGACCGAACGGAAGTGGCTCATCTCATTTCTGAGCAACCCCAAGAGCCTGTCTTAGAGCAACTGCAAACCTATTTCTCGACTCGGGCCTATCGCATCATCAACATCGACGCCGCCAAAAATTTGGTGACGTTCGAGGGGTTCGTGCGTCCCAGTATGTTTCTGTCGATTTTTCTGTCAACCCTGGCAGCAGCGGGCTTGCTCTGCATTGCCCTGGTGCTGTCCTTACAGTTTCCACAAACCTCACCCCTGCCTCTTGGGTTGGTGACGTTGTCGCCCCTGGCAGGCGTGTTTTATTGGAAGCGAGCTGCCCGTCTGGAGCGGGTCGCTCTTCAGGTCGAACCGATGAGTTCGTCTGCCTCATCTGCATCTGCCCCATCTGGATCTGCCCCGTCTACAGAGAATCCGCCTGGGAATTACTCTGAGAGTACCTCTATGAATTCTTCTGCAAAGACAGAGGTGATTGTGACGGCCCATCGGGATGAGATTATTCAGCTTCAGCGATCGCTCGGGCTGCAGCGTGAGTATATTTAGAGTGATTGATAGAGTAACTGATAGAGTGACCGAATTTGATGAGAACTGGGACAGCGCTGAGCGCTGAACCCCAAACGAGAATGTGAGGGCAACGGCGTGCGCCGATTTACGTCCATCAGGAGTGCAATAACCTCTCAGACCTCTGCTTCCAGGCGAGCGCTATCGATCGACTCGTCTCCGAGTTTTCGTGCGTGGCGGCGGCGGTTTATGTCTCAGCGACTCGCGTTGGGGCTCCGCATTGCAGTGGTGGCCTACTTCACGTTTTTTCTGCTGAGGCTGATGTTCGCTTTGACGCGATCGCCCTTCAATGACCTCACCTGGTTTCCGATGGCGATCGTGGCTGAAGTGGGGCTGATTCTGTTCATGGGGTTGCAGCACACGCCGCTGGGTCGTCGCCATCCGGAGATTTTGTTTCTTGGCGCATCCTGGTCTGTCACCTTGGTGGAGCAGGTGTGGGCGACGATGCAGGGCATCGCCTTTCCGGGGCTGTTTGCCTGGACGCTGGTGTTTTTAACGCAGGCGACGCTGATCCCTGTGCAGTGGCCGTTTCACCTCATCGCCCAGTTGGGAACCTTTCTGTATTACTACGGCGTGAACGCCGTGCTGGGGCTCCAGCCTGAGAACCAGTCCTTGTGGGACCCGCAGCAGCTTTTGTACCTGTTCTGGTTTTGCGTCATTAGCAATCTGTCGGTCTACCTGGCAGAACGACTGCGGTGGTCAGAGATTCAGGCACAGCGATCGCTCGAAGCTGAAAAAGCCCGGTCAGAAAGGCTGTTGCTCAACATTCTGCCCAAGGTGGTGGCCAGCAAGCTAAAGGAAAAGCAGCGGGCGATCGCCGATAGTTTTGCCGATGTGACGGTGCTGTTTGCCGATATTGTGGGGTTCACGCAAATTTCGGCGGGCATTCCTCCCCATGAGGTGGTGGAGCTGCTGAACTATATTTTTTCGACCTTTGATTCTCTGGCGGACAAACACGGGCTGGAGAAAATCAAGACCATTGGGGATGCCTATATGGTCGTCGGGGGCTTGCCCGTTGAATGCGAGGATCACGCAGAGGCGATCGCCGATATGGCTCTAGACATGATGGAGGCGATGGAGCAGATTAGCCGAGAGAAAGGCCAGCTCTTTCAAATCCGCATCGGCATCAACACTGGCCCCGTGATTGCGGGAGTGATTGGACGACGAAAGTTCATCTACGACCTGTGGGGAGATGCGGTCAACATTGCCAGCCGCATGGAGTCGCAGGGAGTGGCAAGCTGCATTCAGGTCACGGAAGAGGTGGTGAGCCACTTGGGCGATCGCTACATTTTTGAGAAGCGGGGCATTGTCCACATCAAAGGCAAAGGCAACATGACGACCTATTTTCTGAAAGGCAAACGATAGCGCACGAACGACAGCCTTATGCTATCCGTAGGGGCAAGGCATTGCCTTGTCCCCTATCGGTAGATTATTGAGCGGGAAAATAAAGACTCAAATAGGCCGAGAGAATGGCTTCTCCCCAGAACACGGCGATCGCCGCACCCATCGCTAGATAAGGCCCAAAGGGCATTTGCTGGCGTCGTTTCAGTCGTCCAAATAGCATCGCTGCGCCACCAAAGAGGGCTCCCAATACGCAGGCTAGAAAAGAAGCCAGCAATAGGTATTTCCAGCCCAGCCACGCTCCCATCATGGCGGCTAACTTGGCATCGCCGCCGCCCATGGCCGTCTTACCAAACATGGCTGACCCAAAAATCGTAATCAGGTCAAACAGCCAAATCCCCACGACGATGCCAATGACGCTTCCAAACGCATAGAGAATCGCGCCTGAAATCTGCCCCTCCATCCATCCGAGAATGCTCTGGAAGA
>JAYKJC010000305.1:0-12503 GCA_035285885.1 Leptolyngbyaceae cyanobacterium
ATTGACCATGAGCAGTGTTTGGGTTCATGGTCTTTTTGTATAAGTAGTGCCATTTTTGTGTCTGTAGATTTTTACCGAGAGATTTACACCTGGCTGATTCATGAAGAGACAGTGGCGATCGCCACTGTCGTTCAGGTGAATGGCTCAGTGCCGCGAGAAGCCTCTGCAAAAATGTTGATTCGCCGGGGAGGTTACACATCAGGAACCATCGGTGGCGGTGCAGGAGAAGCGAAAGTCATCCAATATGCTCAGCATCTTCTGGAAGGGGAGAGTGGCGCGGAAAGTCGGACGACTGAAGATGCAGATATTGCTCCATATCTCGACCGTTCATTGGGGAAGGGCTCGTTGGAGAATGGCGATCGCCCAGAGTTCACCCTCCACGACTCCAATCAGGTTGGCAAAGGCTGGGTCACCATCGACCTAACGGGAGCCAGTCACCGAGACACCCAGGGGGTCTGTGGCGGAATCATGAAGGTGTGGGTCGAGCTTTGGAGGGCAGATTGGGGTATTGAGCTTGTTGAGAAGGTAATTCAGGCATTGGAAAATAAACGGGCGATCGCCCTGGTGACGCCATTGCTTCCAGGTAGCCACCCGCACCTCACGCCGACTGATCAGGCCGCAGCACCGATTCAGTCCAGTGAGGAACAGTTTATTGAGTCACTTCAACCCTATCCGACGCTGTTGGTGATCGGTGCAGGTCATGTCGGAGTTGCGTTAGCTCAAGTCGCGGCGATTGCTGGATTTTCAGTCTGCGTATACGATGACCGGACTGAAATGCTCGACCCAAATCGTTTTCCATCCAAAGTGACGCTGATGAGTGGGGCGATCGCCCACGTCCTGCAACAGATATGCATCACCCAAGAATGCTATATCGCACTTGTGACCAGGGGCGTTACCTACGATGTAGAAGCGCTAAACGCCCTGGACAAGATTCTTACCCAACTCACCCCCCGCTACGTTGGCATGATGGGGAGCCAAAAACGAATCAACTACGTTTTCAATAGGCTTAAGGAAACGAAGGCAAACGATCAACGTTTGCACCAATACTTAAGTCAGATTCATGCACCCATCGGGCTGGCGATCGGTGCGCTGACCCCAGCGGAAATTGCTGTGAGCATCTGCGCCGAGATGATTCAAATACGGCGGCAGAGAAATATTCTTTAATCTATCCCAGGGACAAGGTACTGCCTTGCCCCTATGATTGGCGTCAATCTTCGGGTAGTCTAAGCTCAATAATCTAGCACTCCACGGCATAAGTCTTGATACCGGCCTGCCCTCATCCCCCAAACCCTTCTCCCAAAACCGGGAGAAGGGGAGCGAGCAGTTTGAAGTCCCTCTCCCAAGTTTGGGAGAGGGATTTAGGGTGAGGGCTAATGGGTAGCAAGTTTACGCCAAGCGGTACTAGAGAAATATCTTAATCTAGAAAAGTTTTCCTAACCCGGAAAAGCCTAAGAGAAGGACTTCCCACATCCACAGGTTTGATCCGCATTTGGATTCGTAAACTGGAATCCACCACCAATTAATGCGTTGCTATAGTCCAAAACCAGGCCGTAAAGATATAGCATGCTTTTGGGGTCGCAGACGACCTTAAACCCCTCATAGTCAAAGACTTCATCATCTTCACGAACGTTCTCTAAACTTTCGAAGTCCATCATATACGACATGCCAGAGCAGCCCCCTTGACGGACCCCTACTCTGAGACACAAATCATCTCCGCCTTGACTCTGTCGTAACTGCAAGACGTGTTTCAGAGCCGCATCGGTCATCATGATTCCTTTTTGCGGAGCTTGAGATGTTGCTTGTGACATAGGTCTAATCAGCTTGATTTTCTAAAAGATGTTTGGATGCAAATGAAACACTCGTCCACAATCAAATGCGATTAACGCATCACTCGCATACAATCAATTTTATAGCTTTCTTCTGTGATTGTAATCTTATGTTGCTTAGCTTTGAGGCGTCTAGATTCAGGCGGGCAAATGTTACATTTCATCTCTAAGAAGGCTAAGTCCTAAGAAACTCATAAATCTCTAGATGTTAAATCCTCAGAGGGGTTGCCCTGGATATCGGTTATTCTTTGCCCAAGATGACTCGCTATCATGCAGAAACATCTTCACCAGAATACTGAGGCATACTGATTAATCAGTGCGAAATCATCAGTGCAAAATCATCAGTGCGACTCTACACAGCATTGACACCCATCGTGGATCAGCGATGTGTTTCTTACTAAATGTAATGTGTTGAAAGTGATGTGTCGAAAGTGGCGTGTTGAAAGTAATGTGGTGACAATGTATTGTGCGGAGTTCCTGAGGGTAGAGCCTCTTAATCAAGCCATTGAGGGAACGCCTTCCACTGAGGGAATTCCTTCTCTTGAGGGAACTCGGTTTCTCCCAGAACATATTTTCGGTTGACGCTCGCTGCGTAATTATGACCAGTCTTAATCCATCCACTGTTCGTCGGTTGAAGAATTTGCCACAGCTCTCAGGAGTGTGGGAGGGCGATCGCCGTTCTCTAACATTGCCCTCCGCTGAAGTCAGTACTGACGACGAGCATGGAGACTGTATTTTATGGGTTGATGGCCAGAATGCCATGGTCAGAGCCATGGATGTGGTGACCTCTGATGTCGGGCTAGAAGGGATGGTTCGAACTCTTCTGCGGGCATTCGAGCGTCCCCATGGAGGGGGAGAACCGATGCGCCCGAGTAAGATTGTGGTGCGCGATCGCGAACTTCAGTTCTTCCTGCGAGGGGTTCTTCAAGAACTCGATATCACCGTCGAACACGTCTCGGAACTGCCACTGATTAACGAAATCTTTCACGGACTGCAAGCAACGCTTGAAGCACGAACACTGGCCAGCGAACAGTCGCATCAGGAGGAACTGGACGAGCTTGCTCAAGTCCTCTGGGATGATGCCCCGTGGCAATTGTTAGATGAAGAAAAAATCATTGCCATTCATTTGAACCGTCCCGATGTTGAAGCATTTTATGTCTCAACGTTGGGGATGCTGGGCGTTGAATACGGCGTTCTTATGTACCGCTCGATTGAGTCTCTCACTCAGTTTCGACAGCGTGTTTTAACTGCAAATAATTCTGCCGAAGCCCTGGAAGAAGCGTTTCTTCAGCAAGACTGTTTGTTTTTAACCTTCGAGCAAGCTAGCGAGCAAGACTTAGTCAATTCGGGGTTTGCTCCGTCACCGTTAGAATTTGGACTGAGTGATGTTCTTAACCCAACTTTTGGTAATCTGCATCCTTTAGAAGGTATGCGGCCCTACCTGTACGAGGAGGAAGCCGTATCTGCATTGCTTGCACTAGAAGCCCTGCATCGGTTTATTCGGCAGCACCGTAAGCAGCTTGCTAAAGACACGTTTCCTTCCATTGCCAGTACGTATCGCATCCCATCGCCTCCAAACCCCTCAAAAAAGGTGTCGATTCGAGTAGAGACCTTGCCCGACCTGGCAGAAGATCTCGCTCACATGACAGAAAGCTCTCTCCTGCTAGAAGACCCAGACATCATAAGCGGAGGGATGTCCTCGCTGATTATTCGTGACGATTTAGTCCCGAGTGGCTCTTTTTACAACGTCGGTTATTTGCCATGGGAGACCCTGGAACTCGTCAGGCCCATCGTCAAGGTTCATCAGCCTGCGAATAACGCCTTCCCAACCAAAGCGGATGGCTTTCCTATTATTCTCATTCAAACCTCTCGGCCCAAAGCACTGGCCATGATTAACGAGTTGCAATCTTCAGGGGGGCTTAAAGGCATTTGCTTTAACCCTGGGGAAGATCCCTTCGCTCAAGAGGCTTATGACTTGGGCCTGCTGCAAACTCAAGATGGAACCTTTCATCTGTTTGGGGAGTTTTATGAAACCGATCCTGTGCATGTTCGAGCGCGGCAGAAATGGGACCAACGGTGTGCCAAGACAAAGGGCTATTGCGGTCTGGTCATTGCAATGGGCATCAGTGGAGCCTCTCGCGGCAATCCTCAATTGAAAGACATGATGGGCTTATTCGAGGTTCAAGCCATGTCCAGTCAGGAGCTAGGGCTTCCTCCTTTGCAACGGATGCCCTCATTTGATGTATAGGAATGAATTATTCTACGGCAATCTATAGCGGTTGCTGGCTGTAGCGGTTGCTAGGTTGCTGATGCATGAGTTCGCATGCCGTAGTGCGGGCATCTTGCCCGTGCAGGCTGGAAGCCTACCTTATTACTACAAATAGCATGTGGATTTCTGTTCCTACTTGCCAGTTATATTCTCGCTGCCCTGGCGTTAGAATATTGAGCCGGGATGGCACCTTCGCAGTGCTGGAGGCGCAGAGGGTCGGTGCCTTAACGTGAAGCCTTTAGGGTTAAGTACGGTTGGGTGGTGTGCAGAGCGCCTCACCCAACTGTTTCTATGCTTATTTTGTGCTGAACGTGGTTGCAATCTGCCAGATAACCAGGAGGGTTATTTTCAATAAAATGTTACATTTTCGGCCCAAGCACGAAGAACTGTAACAGTTCCTGTCGAACTCATAATTTGATGTCTAACGCAGTGATAGGATTCCAACAAAATTAGTTCTAGAGAAGCACATATGACCGAAGAGCTTACTGGAAAAACCCCTAAGTTTGGTGGCAGCACAGGCGGTCTGCTCACCAAGGCCGAGACCGAAGAAAAGTACGCTATTACATGGACGAGCTCGAAAGAGCAAGTGTTTGAAATGCCGACAGGTGGCGCTGCAATCATGAACGAAGGCGAGAACCTCTTGTATCTCGCACGTAAAGAGCAGTGTCTAGCGTTGGGTACTCAGTTACGGACGAAGTTCAAGCCAAAAATAGAAGACTATAAGATCTACCGGATTTATCCCAGTGGAGAAACTCAGTATCTTCATCCTGCTGATGGCGTCTTCCCTGAGAAAGTCAATGAGGGCCGTCCCTACGTCGGTAAGATCGATCGTCGCATTGGCGAGAACCCTGAGCCCGCAACGGTTAAGTTTACAGGTAAGAAGACATACGAATAATTCTTACGTAGGACTAATCTGTTGCCAGTTCTTCTGACAGTGGATTCCTTTGGCGCTGGAATCTAGCTTTAGGTTCTAGATGTCAAAGATAAATCAAAAAAATAGAAAGGACATGCTAAGCATGTCCTTTTTTTATTACACGTCTTCGATGATGCGTCGCGATGACGTGCCATTCCACGTTATTATCGATTGACTTGTGGTTGACTTGTAAGGTAGCGGTTCGTAACCGCATTCAGCACAAAAGAAACATCGGCACAAAATACAGTTGTGTAGGACGCAAGGCTGTCCTGTACGACTACTCAACGAACGCGTATAGCGGCATAGGTCACGATATGGTTTTCCCTGGGTTTGAACAGTTCTCTAAGCTTGCCAATGAAGGAAATTTTGTTCCTGTTTATCAAGAATGGGTTGCCGACTTAGAGACTCCAGTTTCAGCTTGGTATAAGGTCTGCTCAGGACGGCCTTATAGTTTTCTGCTGGAGTCTGTTGAGGGTGGGGAACACCTGGCGCGCTATAGCTTTTTAGGGTGTGATCCGGTTTGGGTGCTTGAGACACGCGGGAGCCAAACGAGTCAAACGTTTCGAAATGGCGATCGCCAAACCTTTGAGGGCAATCCGTTTGATGTGCTGGCTCGCTGTCTCAGTCCCTATCAGCCGGTGAAGTTGCCCCAGCTTCCTCCCGGCATCGGAGGCTTGTTTGGCTTTTGGGGATATGAGTTGATTCGTTGGATCGAACCTCGGGTGCCGATTCATGATGCATCACCGGATGATTTACCGGATGGGTTGTGGATGCAGATTGATCATCTACTGATCTTTGACCAGGTGCGGCGAAAGATTTGGGCGGTGGCGTTTGCTGACCTGCGTCATCCGGCGACAGATTTGAAGCGAGCCTATTCTGAAGCCTGCCAGAAGGTTGAGCAGATGGTGCATAAGCTTCAGGCTCCGCTCTCAGGCACCGACACCATGCTGGAATGGGTACCCCCGAGTGTGAGCGATCGCCCCCAACTGTCCTATACCAGCAACGTCACCAAGGAACATTTTTGCGACAGCGTGAATCGCGCCAAAGACTACATCAAAGCAGGTGATATCTTTCAGGTGGTGATTTCTCAGCGGTTATCGACGGATTACACGGGCGATCCGTTTGCTTTGTATCGTTCGCTCCGCCTGATCAACCCATCACCCTATATGGCGTATTTCCACTTTCAAAACTGGCAAATCATTGGCTCTAGCCCTGAAGTCATGGTCAAGGCTGAGCACGTCTCAGATGCAGATGAAACAGCATCATCGTCGTCGCTTCAGGCCACGCTGCGCCCCATTGCTGGAACCCGTCGTCGGGGGGCAACCCCTCAAGAGGACAAGGCACTGGAAGCAGACCTGCTCGCTGACCCTAAGGAAGTGGCTGAACATGTGATGCTGGTTGACCTGGGGCGAAATGATATGGGGCGAGTCTGTAAAAGCGGAGCGGTGCAGGTCGATGAGTTGATGACCGTCGAATACTATTCTCACGTGATGCACATTGTGAGTAATGTGATTGGGACACTGGCTCCTGGGAAAACAGCGTGGCACCTCTTGCAAGCCTGTTTTCCCGCAGGCACGGTCAGTGGGGCTCCTAAAATTCGAGCGATGGAGATCATTCACGAACTCGAAACCTGCCGTCGAGGCCCCTATTCGGGTGCCTATGGGTATTACGATTTTGAAGGGCAGTTGAACACGGCGATCGCCATTCGCACCATGGTGTCTCGTCAGAAAGGACATAAGACCTATACCGTGAGCGTGCAGGCCGGAGCTGGACTCGTTGCAGATTCTCAACCTGAAACGGAATACGAAGAAACGCTCAACAAAGCTAGAGGAATGCTTGAAGCCATTCGCTGCTTGAAGAAATAGCGAATAAAGCGATCGTCTTCATATATCGGGGTCTTGCGGAAGTCCTGGCCTATTTTCTGCTACCCGATAAATCAATGATCCCCAATGTTGTCTAGACCACTGCATCCATTAATCGTGCATGTCATATTAGAAGTCTAGATTATAGCGATTTGCAATTGCGTTAAGCACAAAGACAGTTGTGTGGGGCGCGTTGCGCCCCACACAACTTTACTTAACCAACGCGCATAGCGCTATAGATGTCCAGAAGCTAATGTGTTTTTCTTAACCTTTCCTGAATCAGAGCTTTACGGAACCTTTAGGAATGCCAGCTATTGTGCAAGTGAAACATCACAGGCATATACACATGGTTCATTCCTTCGTGTCCGAGACTGCCTCTCAGGTTGACTTGAGGCAAGTATTGGAGGAGCTTTATGAAGGGCGTACGCTTCGGCCCTATACGAGTGGTCAACCGATCCTAATGGAGCCTCAAGAAATATGGGTGGTGTGTCGGGGAGTCGTTCAGTTGGGCACCTTGTATGCCACTGGAGATGAAGCATTACTTGGGCTTGCCTGTCCCTCCATGCCGTTTGGTTTACCGCTAACGTCTATTCGTCCCTATCAAGCTAGTGCTTTAACGAACGTTGATTTGATGCGGTTAACGGTGGCTGAAATCGAGAGTTCACCCGTCTTATCGCAAAGCATTTTTAGGCATATGGGGCGGAGGCTGAAGCAGACTGAAGCGATTCTGGCCATGGTTGGCTATCGCCGAGTTGAAGAACGTCTGCGCCATTTACTGCTGCTGCTGAAGCAAGAAGTGGGACAGCCTGATGAGCAGGGCACTCGCCTGGGCGTGCGGTTGACCCATCAGCAGCTTGCCAACGCCATCGGGACGACTCGGGTGACAGTCACCCGACTGCTCAATCAACTTAAAGATGAAGGATGGTTGCTGATCGATCGCCAGCGCCATATTATTTTGACGCCAAACGCTTCGTTGATTTACACCAGTTAGAATCTCAATTTTCATCAGCGATGAGAGAACAAAAGGGAGGGCGATCGCCCTCCCTTTTGTTCTCTATTTGACTTTTAAGGCTTATGCATTTTTGTAGGTGATCGCGGGCTGCCCGCCATCACCTACAAAAATGCGCTAGATATGGATGTCTTGCGTGAGTCCTGACTTTAAGAAATCAACCCGTGCTCTTAGGTGATGACCGTAGGCTTGTCGCGACCTGTGATTTCTCGAAGTTGAGCGATCTCGTCAGCAATCTGGATGAAGGTTCCGAGAGCGTCCTGAGGGTCCATCGAATGCTTAGACGCATCAGCCTCATAGCTCTCAAGATACAGTCGGACGGTTGCGCCCTGGGTACCCGTTCCCGACAGGCGGAAAACAATGCGAGAACCATCTGTAAAACCAATGCGGATGCCTTGCTTTTCGCTGACGCTGCCATCGACAGGATCGGTGTAGCTAAAGTCATCGGCGTACTTCACTTCATAGCCGTGGAAGCTTTGTCCGGGTAGAGAGGCCAGCTTTTCTCTCAAGTTGCTCATCATCGTGTTGGCGCGATCGCTCTCAACACCTTCGTAGTCATGGCGGGAGTAGTAGTTGCGCCCATAGGTTTTCCAATGCTCAGTAACAATCTCTTGGACGGATTGTTTCCGGGCTGCCAGGATATTGAGCCAGAACAGCACCGCCCAGAGACCGTCCTTTTCACGAACGTGATTTGAGCCCGTGCCGAAGCTCTCTTCCCCACAGAGGGTTGCTCGACCTGCATCCAGCAAGTTTCCGAAGAATTTCCAACCTGTAGGCGTTTCATAGCAGTCGATGCCTAGTTTTTCTGCCACTCGGTCGGGAGCCTGGCTCGTAGGCATGGAGCGGGCGATGCCTGCCAGTCCATCTTTGTAGCCCGGAACCATCGTTGCATTCGCCGCCAGTACGGCAAGACTGTCGCTAGGTGTTACAAAAAAGTTATTGCCCAAAATCATGTTGCGATCGCCATCTCCGTCAGACGCCGCACCAAAGTCTGGTGCATTGTCGCCAAACATCACCTCAACCAGATCATGGGCATAGACCAGGTTTGGGTCAGGATGTCCGCCGCCAAAATCTTCGAGGGGAACGCCGTTGGCAACAGTTCCTGCAGGCGCACCGAGGGCTTCTTCAAACAGCGCCTTGGCATAGGGGCCAGTGACCGCATGGAGCGAATCCATACACATCCGAAACAAACCACTCGTCAGCAACGACCGAATCGCATCGAAGTCAAAGAGCGATCGCATCAGTTCAACATAGTCCGCCACCGAGTCGATCACTTCAACGGTCAGCCCTCCCAGCGTGACCTGACCCAGCACGCTCAAGTCAACATCAGGAGCATCCAGCAACTTGTAGGAATCAATCACCTGACTCCGTTGATAGATCGCCTCTGTCACCTTCTCAGGAGCCGGGCCACCGTTGCCTGTGTTGTACTTGATGCCAAAGTCATCATCAGGGCCACCAGGGTTGTGGCTCGCAGAAAGAATGATGCCCCCAAACGCTTCATACTTGCGAATCAGGCAAGACGCCGCAGGCGTGGAGAGAATGCCGTTCTGCCCGACCAACACCCGGCCAAACCCATTCGCCGCCGCCATTTTAAGAATGATTTGAATGGCCGTTGTGTTGTAGAAACGGCCATCGCCGCCCAGCACAAGGGTCTTTCCTTCATAGCCTTCCAGGCTGTCAAAGATAGATTGAACAAAATTTTCAAGATAATTCCGCGTCTGGAAAACTTTAACTTTTTTCCTCAGGCCGGATGTACCCGGTTTCTGATCAGAGAAAGGCTGTGTTTCAACAATACGAATATTCATAGGGGGAAGATGTGTTGAGGTTTTAACAACTTAAATTCAGTGTATCGGCTAATGTCGCGGGCAAGAACGTCTATCCGTCATTGTGAGGCATTAGACGCACCACACATGTGATCAAGCCAACATCGCTCATGGCCGGACAGAGGGGAACAACTCCAAGAAAGACAAAAAATCAGGCCAGAAACATGATGAGTCAATAAATTTGGGTCCTTAAGAACAGCTGACTTTCTGCATAGGCTCTTTGTTGCATGGGCTTTCTATTAACTCTATTGACCATCTTCCGTTAGGTGTCTGCAAACGAGATCCCCCGAGGAGTTGGATAGGTTAGAAAATTGTCCCTCCCTTCAGATAGAGAGTGGGCGATCGCCCACGTCAGCTTAAATCCTTATTCATCCCGCCATTCAGCCTATTTACAGGTCATTACCCTCCGATGACCAGAGTTACACCCGATGGCACACTTCAAAAACTCAAACGATCGCCACCCGCGAACCACCGCGCCCTCGACAGAATGGCGATAGGTCAGAGAGGTCACATCATGCCGTCGATTGAGATAAATCAGGAACAGTACGCTTCTACTCAAAATGTCAAACCGTCCAGATCAGACGCCCGTCCTGGTGCATCCCGATCGAAAGCGAACTCATTGCGTCACTCCCAGGGGGGCAACACCATGAAAAAGATGATGCGCACTGTTAGCTCGGCGCTACTCACTGCTGCCGGAGTTGGACTCGTAGGGCTATGGGATGCTCCAGGGGCGATCGCCGCCTTTAGCAATCGTCCCATACCTGAGAACGATGTCATTGCGACAGCCTCCCCCATTGGCAGCACCTCCCACCAGCTCATCATTCTGGAACAGCTGAGTAACGAGCGCGAGTGCTGGCGGCAAACTGGAGAGACCGTTGATCCGCTGATTCTGAACTTTGATTTTGTAGGAATTTGCGGACGCGCAACGGGCAGCAACGGCACCTCTCTCCTGGTCGATGGCGAAGACCTTGGCTGGCGATACAGCATTCGCGTCCAAGAACAAGGGGAAACTCTCAAACTCACGGCTCAGTCTAGTTCTGACCGAACCGCACCTGTTCTGGAGATTGGCACAGCCCAGAAAATTGACGGTGAACTGGTGAAAATCAGCCTGAACCCTGGGTGGAGCATCACCAAGCGGATATACAACGGCGAACCCGTTCTGCACTATTACCTAACAAATGATCGACCATTGGATGATCTTCTAGAAGAAGCGAGAGAACTGCTCCCCCGAGTGCCTTCGAGCAACCCCCGAACGCCGACTCGTCCAAGTAGCCCGACTCAGACGCCTTCAGCAGGAAATTCTGGACAGTCGGGTGCTCCAGAACGTCCCACAACCTCACCGAGTCCCATTCCCACGACTCGACCACTACCCAACCCGACGCAGCCAACTACGCCGAGCCGCCCGACTCTGCCACCCCCCCCGTCTCCATCCATCCAGGGATCGGGATTGAACTATCGGGTGATTGCTCTGGTGAATACTGAAGAAGGTCGTCAACGCGTTCGGGCTCTGGTTCCTGACGCTTTCCCCACCACCATTGAGGGGGTCTCTGTGATGCAAGCGGGAGCATTTAATCAGTTGGCCGAAGCTGAAGTGATGCGTCAGCGGCTGAGAATCTATGGCATTGAAGGACGAACCATCAACATTCCACCCAGCGGTGGGACAACGTCTACGCCGCGCCCAAGTACCGGGACTCCCAGCATTCCAACTACGCCTCAGCCAAGAGTGCCGTCTCGCCAGCCCTCCACTCAACCCACTCTGCCCTCCGTTCCAAATGGCCGCTATGTGGTGGTCATCGATCCCGGACATGGGGGTCGTGACCCAGGGGCGATTGGCATCGGTGGCCTGAGAGAAGTCACGGTTGTAGAAGACATCTCCCGACAAGTGATTTCCCTTTTGCAGCAGCGGGGAATTCAAGTCGTGGTGACTCGCAATATGGGCCAGTTTGTTGATCTAGCGCCACGGGTTTCTGTTGCAGAACGTGTCGATGCGGATATTTTCGTCAGCATTCATGCCAATGCAATCAGCTTGAGCCGCCCTGAGGTGAATGGAGCAGAAACCTATTACTACTCCTCTGCAGAGGGGCGTCGCCTGGCTCAGACCATCCACCAAAGCATTTTGCAGCGGACAGGGATTGGCGATCGCGGCGTTCGTGAAGCTCGATTCTATGTGTTGAGAAATACCTCGATGCCGTCGGTCTTGGTCGAAACGGGATTTGTCACAGGCGCACAGGATGCCCGTCGTCTAAATGACCCCACGTTTCGCACCCGCATGGCAGAGGCGATCGCCATTGGCATTCTCAACTATCTCCAGTGATGTTAGGGACTTACGCAAGTCCTTTATCCCTAGTGCATATTTGTGGGTAGTGGTACAGCCTGCCACTACCCACAAAAGTGCGTAAGTCCTATGCGTAAGTCCTAGTGGAGTAATTCACAAATTAAAGCGCCAGCCCCATTCGGCTGAAACTTTTCTCTGGAGCCATCGCGCTGAATTTTAATCCGGTGTCGGCAATCGTAGATCTCCAGAGGCTTTCGGTCTCCATCAATTTGAACCGTCGCTCGATATTCCCAGTAGTTTTTAGCGCTCCGCTTGACATTGAGAATGCAAATCTGGTGCTGATCGACGGTTCGACAGATGAGCGGCGCAGCATGGACGGGTGGGGCGATCGCCCCCATCCACACTATCCATACTGTCCCTACAAAAACCGTCCACACAAAAAGCGTCCTTACCAAAGTGGTAGAAATCCTGGCTATCCGAGTCCTCAATGGTTCGCCTTCGATTACAATCACTTCATACACTCCAT
>JAYKJC010000306.1:0-3771 GCA_035285885.1 Leptolyngbyaceae cyanobacterium
GTAATGAGCGGACTTTCTTCTAAGAATTTCTTAATGATTGATTGCTATATTAGTGTAGGTTTTGTCTGGATGGCGTTGCATGGTTTATAGTACAGACGTTTTGTACAATAAATCCTGAAATCTTCAATAAGCCGCGCTGATGAAAAGTTCAGATTAGACCTCAGATTAAAAGTATTACTTCGCTAGTGAGCGTTCGGTTGAGATAAGTGGAAATAGATAAGTATGGAGACTGTCGCGATCTCCTGACCTTTCTGAGTGTTTGAGTTTTGAGTGACGATAGGCGTAACAAAGGTTAGCAATACTTGATGACAGAATCAAAACGAAGCCGGGCTCTAGTGACTGGGGCAAGTAGCGGAATCGGACGAGAAACCGCGCTAAAACTGGCTGAAGCAGGAATGGATGTGGCTCTAGTTGGGCGATCGCACACTCGTCTGTCCGAGGTCGCTGAAGCAGCTCAGCATTACGGAGTCACAGCTAAGCCCTATGCATTTGACTTATCTCATATTCAGGAGGTTCGGACATTCATTGAACACATCGTTACCGATTTTGGGAGCATCGATATTCTTGTGAACAATGCAGGAATGGGTTACACCGCAACGTTGGCAGATACACCCCTGAGTGATTGGCTGGATGTTCTCCAGTTGAACTTAACGTCAGTTTTCCAATGTATTCAAGGTGTTTTGCCAAGCATGAGAGCGCAGCAGTCCGGCACGATCATTAACGTCGCTTCGATCGCTGCCCATCAGTTTTTCCCAGAATGGGGAGCCTACAGCGTTACGAAAGCCGGGCTCATTGCTTTATCAAAAACATTGTCAGCCGAAGAGCGAGGTCATGGCATTCGTGTCGTCATCATTTCCCCTGGAGCCGTCAACACACCCATCTGGGATACAGACACCGTTCATGCTGATTTTGATCGATCCAGCATGTTGACTCCCGATGTCGTCGCTAGCTCTATTCTGCATGTGGCTCAAATGCCCCCCCATGCGGTTGTTGACGAAATGTTAGTGATGCCGAGTGGAGGAGCACTCTAAAGCATGACCACTTTCCGATAGAGATTTAAGCCCCTGGCTCAAACTCTCAGCTTTCCGATTTTCAATTGTACGTATTGTTTTGGACACATTTCTAAGGTTTGCTATGTCAATTTCTACCAATGGCTCAAATGGTTCTAGTTCCGTCCTGAATGGAACAAATGGCTCAAATGGCAGCTATGCTGACTCCGATCGACAGTCTCTTCAGACGACGATCACTCCAAAGTCATCGTCTGTCGAGACACGCCCTGATCGCAACACCTCTCATGGGTCAGTCTCCAAGCGCCAAACTCCACCAGAAGAATCTAAAGAGCAAATGATGGATGCAGTACGCAATATTTTACTGGGTGTGGGTGAAGACCCCGATCGAGAAGGACTGCTGAAAACTCCCAAGCGCGTTGCTGAAGCAATGAGTTTTCTCACAAGTGGATACAGTCAGTCCTTGGAAGAAATCGTCAACGGAGCCATCTTTGACGAAGGTCATAATGAGATGGTGCTAGTACGAGATATCAACGTTTTTAGCTTATGTGAGCACCATATGCTGCCATTCATGGGCAAAGTACATGTGGCTTATATTCCAAATCAAAAGGTTGTAGGGCTCAGCAAGCTTGCGCGAATCGTTGAAATGTACTCTCGACGTCTTCAAGTGCAAGAACGATTAACCCGTGAAGTTGCTGAAGCAGTTCAAGAGATTCTCGAACCCCGAGGTGTCGCTGTCGTTATGGAAGCAACACACATGTGCATGGTGATGCGTGGGGTACAAAAGCCCGGTTCATGGACTGTGACAAGTGCAATGGTCGGTGTTTTTCAAGATGACCAAAAAACCCGTGAAGAATTCTTGAGTCTAATTCGTCACCAACCATCCTTTTTTGCGTAATCTCAAAATTGTAAGTGTCCCCTGAGCGAATCAGCCAGCATCATTTCTGGGACGATTACTTGCAATAAAGCGCCAAAAAAGCAGAGAGGGGCATGCTATGTCCCTCTCTGCTTTTTTATCTCTCTTCGAGATGCTGGAAAACACTATCTTTATAGCCCTACAGGTTAGGGTTTGAGCATGTTTTCCTCGCTGCGCGGGGGAAACATGCTGATTTAATGTCCTAACGCAAAAGCGTAAAGCTACAAACGCTATGCGCGTTGGTTAAGTAGGGTAGTGTGAACCGCAGTATGTGCCTGCACAACTGTTCGTTACAAACCATAAAAAACGAGAGCCAACAGGCTCCCGCTTACACATACAATCAACGCAAATTAGCGATGAGCACTAGTCAATGTCAGGCATTGACAATACAGGCTCAGTCTCACGATTGATCCCTTTCTCAAAGCCTGCTTCCGCCGCCCGAGCACGACCTGCGTGCCAGAGGTGTCCGACTAAGAAGAAGAAGCCCAAAATAAAGTGAGACGCTGCCAACCACTGACGGAGATTCACGTAGTTAACCGAGTTGGGCTCAGTGATAATTCCACCCACAGAGTTAATGGATGCAAGTGGAGCATGAGTCATATACTCAGCTGCACGACGAACCTGCCAAGGCTGAATGTCATTGTTAATCTTGTCTATGTCAAGACCATTTGGGCCACGAAGCGGCTCAAGCCAAGGACCGCGGAAGTCCCAGAAGCGCATTGTCTCACCCCCGAAAATGATCTCACCCGTAGGAGAGCGCATCAGGTACTTACCCAAACCCGTCGGTCCTTGTGCAGAACCCACGTTTGCGCCTAGTCGTTGGTCACGAACCAAGAAGGTGAAAGCCTGAGCTTGCGAAGCTTCAGAACTTGTAGGGCCATAAAACTCACTGGGGTAAGCTGTATTGTTAAACCAGACATAGCAAGAAGCAATTAAACCCATAAGAGAGAGTGCGCCCAAGCTATATGAAAGATAAGCCTCTCCAGACCAAACAAAAGCTCGACGTGCCCATGCAAAAGGTTTTGTCAAAATGTGCCAAACGCCACCCGCGATACAAATTAGACCAACCCATATGTGACCGCCAATGATGTCTTCCATGTTGTTGACACCAATAATCCAACCTTCTCCACCAAAAGGAGAGCGAGTAACGTATCCGAAGATAACAGACGGATCTAGCGTCGGATTAGTGATAACGCGAACATCACCACCACCAGGTGCCCAAGTGTCATAGACGCCACCAAAGAACATGGCTTTGAGAACCAGCAAGAATGCACCACAACCCAACAGAATCAGGTGGATTCCGATGATAGTGGTCATCTTGTTTTTATCCTTCCAGTCATAACCAAAGAAGGAAGAGTACTCCTCTAGTGTTTCAGGACCGCGGATTGCGTGATAAATACCACCCAACCCAAGCACTGCTGAAGAAATCAAGTGAAGCACACCAACAACAAAATATGGAAATGTGTTGATAACTTCACCGCCAGCACCAACACCCCAACCTAGAGTTGCTAGGTGAGGCATTAGGATTAGACCCTGCTCGTACATAGGAACTTCGGGCGTAAAGTGCGCAATTTCAAATAAAGTCATTGCACCAGCCCAGAAAACAATTAAGCCAGCATGGGCGACATGAGCCCCTAGCAACTTACCAGAAAGGTTGATCAAACGGGCGTTTCCAGACCACCAGGCAAAACCAGTGGACGCCTGATCACGACCACCCATCGCCATGGAATTATTAGAGAGCGTTACCACGTGGTAGAACCTCCTCGGGGAATACAAACTTCTCATGAGGCTGGTCTTGCACAGCCATCCAGGCACGAATACCTTCGTTCAACAAAATGTTCTTCGTGT
>JAYKJC010000307.1:0-10476 GCA_035285885.1 Leptolyngbyaceae cyanobacterium
GACGAGCCACCTCATCGACCGGAATCTGCATCACGTCACCCAAAGAATGAGCCGGATCGGTTGAGATGAGGAGGACAGTTTCAGAGGGAAACTGCTGCGCCCAACGACGGGCAAAGCTACAGGACAATGTTGTTTTTCCCACGCCACCCTTACCACTGAAGAGAGCGAGTTTGAGGCGATCGCACCCATGTAGAGGATGCGGGCTATGACTCGGCTGAGGCAATGCAGGGGATGAACCCGCATGACGCACATTGGAAGATTCGGAGCCTGTGAATCGTTGATGAGTAACCATAGGTGACCAAGATGAGGGGGAAAAGAATGACGGTCTACTATAGTTAGACTTCCCATTCGACAGCCATCCGGAAACGTGCCGAATGCAATGAATGATTTAACCAGTAAGAACAACGTCTTTGCCAATGACGTTATGTGTCGAGATATTCCAACGTGTTAAAAGCAGTGTGATTCTGGGCTGACTAGAATCTGAGGATCACCGTGCGGGTAGACAGCACAGACCTAACATCAGAATTCCGATCCTTGACGCTTTGCTGCTTTGCAATCACTCGCTTCTGTTTGATGCAGCTTGCAGGTTCGACAGATGCAAAGTCCGCAGGTATTCGCAATTCAGCATTTGCAAAGTAAGACATCCCCTCTTCCGTCCCCCTTCTGGCACTATGACCTATGAGCGATTTTTTTAAAGGCTTTGAACAACTCCTCGAACTGGCGAAAACCCTTGAGGAGAAGGCCGAAAAAGGTGAACTAAAAGCAGATGTGCAATTCAATAGCCGCACTCTGAGCAGTATTCCCCGACAGGGCAATATCCCCACCGGAGGCATTGGCACCGAACGCATTCGTCGCAATCCGTCTGGCGCGAGTTCATCATCTTCAGGATCAGGTTCCTCGGACGATGTGATTGTGACGCCGCCTCCGAGTCAGGCAACTTCAGTCGATGCGTCTGAGAATGAATCGTCAAATAATGCAGATAATAATGCAGATATTGGTGGTGAATCCTCTCGCCCGTCTTTAGGTGACGTGGGCGGTTTATCAGATATTCTGCAAGAACTGAAGGAACTGGTTGAGATTCCCCTGAAGCGACCGGACTTGCTGAACAAGTTGGGACTGGAACCGACGAAAGGGGTCTTGCTAGTCGGCCCTCCCGGAACGGGAAAAACGCTGACCGCTCGGGCACTGGCTGAGGCATTGGATGTCAGCTATATCGCCATTGTGGGGCCTGAAGTGATGGGCAAATACTATGGTGAGGCCGAAACTCGACTCAGGGGAATTTTCGAAAAAGCGGCAAAAGCGGCTCCCTGTCTTGTCTTTATTGATGAAATTGATAGCCTCGCACCTGACCGCAGCAAGGTCGAAGGCGAGGTCGAGAAACGGCTGGTGGCTCAGCTTTTGAGTTTGATGGATGGGTTTGCCGCCACGAAAGGCGTGATTCTATTAGCGGCGACCAATCGCCCCGATCATCTCGACCCTGCGCTCCGGCGTCCGGGACGATTTGACCGAGAAGTTCATTTTCGTGTGCCTGATCGGGATGGGCGGCTGGAAATTCTGACGATTCTCACTCGGAAAATGCCGCTGGATGACACGGTTGACTTGGGGGCGATCGCCGATTTAGGACTCGGACTAGTGGGTGCTGACTTGAAAGCCCTCTGCCAAAAAGCGGCCTATGCGGCCCTGCGGCGACAGGTTCCCTCACTCGATGGCCCCATTCCTGACACCATGACCATCACCCAAGAAGATTTCTTGACCGCCATCCAGGCGGTCAAACCCTCGAATCTTCGGTCGGTTGAAATCGAAACACCAGATGTCACCTGGGACGACATTGGCGGATTGGAGAACGTCAAGCAGACCCTGCAAGAGTCGGTGGAAGGCGCACTCCTGTATCCAGAACTGTACGCCAAGACCAAAGCCCAGGCCCCTGGCGGTATTTTGCTATGGGGACCACCGGGGACTGGAAAAACCCTGCTGGCCAAGGCGATCGCCGCCCAAGCTCAAGCCAACTTCATTGCCGTGAATGGGCCGGAACTGCTGAGCAAGTGGGTCGGAGAAGCAGAACAAGCGGTGCGTGAACTGTTTGCCAAAGCCCGTCAGGCGTCTCCCTGCGTCGTGTTTATCGATGAGATTGACACCCTCGCACCCGCACGGGGTAAGTTTAGCGGAGATTCGGGGGTGAGCGATCGCGTTGTTGGGCAGTTACTCACAGAACTGGATGGTCTCCAACAGCGGTTTGATGTGCTGCTCGTTGGAGCGACCAACCGTCCCGACGTATTAGACCCTGCACTGATGCGATCCGGTCGATTTGATCTCCAGGTAAAGATCGATCTGCCCAATCAAGATAGTCGGCTGGCGATTTTGAACGTCCACAATGGCGATCGCCCCCTGGCATCCGATGTTGATTTGTCTACCTGGGCAGCCCAAACGGAGGGCTGGAACGGAGCAGACTTGGCACTGCTCAGCAACCAGGCTGCACTTGAAGCCGTGCGCCGCTACCGCGCCCAAGGAGAGATCGATCCAAACGTCATTGAGATTACCAGCAATGATTTCGACATCGCCTACGCAATGGTGTTGGCTCAAAAACAAATGCAGTAACGTATTCACTCGAATTCACTCGAAGGTCTTACAGAGGTGTTTATGATTCCAGAATCCACAAAAGATGAAGTCCGCCAGCAGGCGTTAATGGCCTTAATGACCCAGTTCGTTCAGCAGGGCCATCCTGATCAATATGCTCAATACATGGCAACTTCAGCTATTTTTCAGGCTGACTTAGAACTGCGGAATGCCCAGCTCAATCAGCTTTTAGGTTGGCTCCAGCAAAGTCATCCTGAGGTGTATACAGAGGCGATCGCCGTCGTCGAAGGAATACGAGAGGAATTTGAAAAACGACTCGATCAATAAAAGCTCTATGGAGTCGTCTACCTGACTAAAACAACGCTTCAAGTGCAGCTTAACGAGACGAATCCTACGGCGACTCCGCGAGAGTTTCATCACAACTCAGAACAATACCGACACATTTCTCAATCGCTTCCGGATAAAGCCTGAATTGATTGAAAGGTGTGATCGGACTGGTCAGACACTTCCTCAAGTGTCCTGTTATTCACTCTTGATCAATCTTGCTAAGCATATTTACTCAATTACAATTGAGTTTGCTCCCAACTCTTTTCTACACCTTCATATTCTCCCGTCATCTTCACATGCACTCTCCAAATTCAGTTTTGGCGTCATTGTTTCGCTTTGAGAGACATCTTCTATCAAAACGAAACGAAGTTGAATGAGTAGGAATGAGGGACTGCCATGATGCAGAGTCCGTGTTTTTTCTTAACACTGTGATTTGAGAAGGAACAAGAATTTTTCAATTGCTATCTACCAAAGCATTTCAAACCATAGAAAATGCTTTACTTGTCTTAATATTTATTCATTCTCGAATGAATAAAGTTGTGTTGTGATCTTTAGCTCATTCCTAAGCAATAAATTTTAAGTTGCTTGAAGATTGATGAATAGCTAGATAAGGCAAAAAGCCATTTTTTTACAGATATCACAGATAATTTATATCTTTTATTTTCTGGTTATAGACAAAAATAAATATCTGTTTTGTCTGGAGTTTGAATATTTCAAACTCCAGAGAGTCATTGTTAGATAAACGGGTGCAAATTAGATCTTAACCTCAGATTCTTTCAGTTACTCTTTCGCTTTTTGTCATAGAAACTGTAGGTCTTTTTTTCTAAGATTCCGCAGCTTTGAAGAACTAGTGGAAAAGGTGATCTGGCTGATGTAAGGCAGAGCTTGGTCTGATGCTCTCTTAAGTCAAACCTTTTGCTGCAAAAGGTTATAGGTTTTCTTTAGCGTTGTAGTCGTGCCTGGGTCTAGGACGGTCAGCGAGAAAATCTCAGCTTTTTCTCAATGGGCTCTATCATTCAATCTGCCAAACTCAATTCTGCACGGCTACTTGAAGGAAGCGCTTCTTATTCTTCTACCGGTTCTTGCCTGTTGCTCAAGAAATATAGACTGGCGATCAAAAGGGCGATCGCTCGTTCGGTTAGTTTTCCCAGTCACTAAATGACATGTTAAAACGAGCACCAATTTTTCTAATTTTGCTGATTCTGTTAAAAGTCTAAGTAGATTGGGAAAGATAAAAATAGTTAGATCATCAACTGATTTTTTCAGAGCACTGTTACAACTCCTGAAACTCTTCTGATGATTTAACTAGCGAAATTCTAGCCTCAATTATTGGGACGCCAAATTATATTCAGTGATTGTACTGGCTCAATTAATTGTGATGGGTTAAGTAGTGATTAACTTCAGTATTTGCCACAGCAACTTAATCAAGCGGGATACTTAATCTGTTTAATTGGATACCAAATTTTTGAAGGTTGAATTGAGCAAGATGATTCCTTCATCTTTTGACTATCAGGTCATATCTTGTATGGCTGATGGTGGATAAACCCATCTTTCAGTCAGCCTTACGGATTGCCTGTGTATCTGTTCACTAAGTTTCATCACGTTATCGAGTATTTAGGTAATTAGCTATGGCAGTCGAAAAAGTAAACTCCTCCTCTAGCTTGGCTGAAGTTGTTGACCGCATTCTTGACAAGGGTGTTGTTGTTGACGCTTGGGTTCGCGTTTCCTTGGTTGGTATTGAATTGCTTGCAGTTGAAGCACGCGTCGTCATCGCTTCGGTAGATACCTACTTGAAGTATGCCGAAGCAGTTGGCTTGACGGCACAAGCAGCTGTACCTGCAGCTTAATCTCTGAAAGGGTTGGGGCCACCTCTGGCTTCAACCCTTATCTGTGTACGTCTGGCGTCGTGCATCTCATTGAGTGCTGTTGATTCCAATTCGATGGTTCCACGCTAGCTCTCCATAGAGAATAGCTGGGTCGTGTCCTTCAAAGCTCAGGGCGATCGCTGGAACAGTGAAGTGGAATCGTTAGTTTTTATCATTCTGTGTTCTTATCGTGGCGGAGGGATCTTGTGGTTTCATTGAAGGATTTATGGCAACAGCAGCGAGAACAGCGCCAACAAGAAATTGTTCGACGACAGCAAGAGGTCTCGCAGCACCAGCAACAGGTACGTGAGCATTTGTCACAGCTCCATCAGCAGCGTCTGATAGATACCCAACAGTTACAGCTTTCTCTAAACGAATTTCAGCGCAATTTGCAGCAGCAAACGCAAGCTTATCTTGACACTCTCAGCAGTCAGCGGCATCAGCAGGCCCAAGCATTGTTCGCGAATTTAGAAGCCTTTGCTCAGCAGTTACATGCAGAGACCCAAGAATTTCTGCAAGTGACATCAGCTGACCGTTATCTCAGAGCAGATGCACTGTTTCGAGAACTCAATCAATTTCACCACAGGCTGAGCAGCTCTGTTGTGCAGCTCAGAGGACAGTTGCAAGTCGAGATTCAACAAATAAGAGAGACCGTTCAAGTCATTTGTGCAGAGACTCAAATGTATCTAAGCAGTCGTCAACAAGAGCGATTGCAAGAACAGTTTGAACTTGCCAATGAGCTATCAGCCTATGTTCAGCAGCTACAAATGAACGTCGGATCTTATCTCGATCACCTCAATCAATTAGACCAGGAGCGTGCAGAAACGCTCAGTCGCGAATTTCAAGAACAGCGACAACGCCGAACTGACACGATGGACGCCTTGTTCCAGGACTTGGGTGTGTTTAGAGGTGAGTTACGCGATTACTGTTTAGACCTTCGCGCCATGGTGTGGGGAGGGGATTCTCCCAGTCAGAGAAAAGAGACCGTAAAGCCCACGTCTATTCCGGTCGTACCTGCGGCAAAAGTACCGTCCTATCGGCCTTCGACGATTCAATCTCCGCCTCGTCCCGTCAGGCAACCCATGCCCTCGTCTATGCCCGCAGTCACACCTGCTTCTGTTGCACCCAGACCTCCAGTGTCGCAACCCTCGCTATCAGCCCCTCCAGTCACCGCACCTGAAGTGCCTCCCGCAGAGCTTGAAGCGCCAACCTATACGGTTTCGAGTTCGGGAAATGGCAATGGAAATCATTCCGCAGCCGTAACCTGGGAAAACGCGTCAATTCCAGCACCTTCTCTGACTGAAGAGAATGTGTCTGACGTTGAGGGAGAAATTTTTAACTATTTACAGGCCGTTGATGGGGCTCGGCTCATCGAAATTGAGCATGCCCTGGATATCAATCGTTTTCAGACCGTAGATGCGTTACGGTCTCTTATCAAACAAGGCCGAGTTATTCAGCGCGATCGCATCTACGTTGTTCAATCCAAATAGCTGTTTACCCCTAACAGTCGCTTAAGCCCAACAACGAGGCACATCGCGTCTACTTCACATCAACAGGAACCAAGCCCGTGACTACCACCATACAAGCTCGCCCCCGTCAATTTGTCCACACTCCCGCTGTGGATCGGGTCGCAAAGCGTGCTCTGCGATATCTCCAATCTGGCTACTCTGTGCATTTGAGAGGTCCGGCAGGCGTAGGCAAGACAACGCTTGCCCTCCACTTAGCAGACTTGCTCAGTCGGCCCATCATGCTGCTGTTCGGAGATGATGAGTTCAAAACATCAGATTTGATTGGCAATCAATCTGGCTTTACCCGCAAGAAAGTCTTTGACAACTTCATTCATAGCGTTGTCAAGATGGAGGACGAAGTCCGGCAGAATTGGGTGGACTCGCGTTTGACCCTCGCTTGCCGAGAAGGATTTACGCTGGTCTACGATGAATTTAACCGTTCAAGGCCGGAAGTCAACAACGTTCTCTTGTCGGCATTGGAAGAAAAGTTGTTGGTGTTGCCTCCCAATAACAGTCGCTCTGAGTACATCCGAGTGAATCCGCACTTTCGGGCAATTTTCACCTCTAATCCAGTTGAGTACTGCGGTGTGCATTCCACCCAAGATGCCTTGCTGGATCGGTTGATTACCATCAACATGCCCGAGCCTGATGAGTTGACGCAGAATGAAATCTTGGTTCAAAAAACTGAGATTGATCGCGAGTCGGCTGGCCTGATTGTGCAACTGGTGAGCGCCTTTCGTCATCAAACTTCGGCCAAAGATTCATCGGGTCTACGGTCATGCCTGATGATTGCGAAAATCTGCAAAGAGCACGGCATTCTTGCTTCCCCTGGTGACGCTGATTTTAGAGAACTGTGTCAAGACATTCTGCTATCGAGGGCGAGCCAATCGCTGGCAGAATCGACTCAGATTCTTTGGAATACCTTCAATCGATATACCCAGGGCAGTCATTTTCTAGCGAATGAAGCGCAGGATGCTGGAGAAACGCCAGAGGCCCATTCAATCGAGCAATTCATCGATCAGGCAGATGATGTTCTTACGTCGGAAGAAACGCAGGAACAACTGGCTGATCAGCCTATTGTTCTGACTGTTGATCCATTAACCGTTCAACAGCCTCAAGCTGAGGTGTCAGACACTCACGGCGTCCCTGAGGATGAGGCGATCGCCCTCTCCACCACCAGTGAGCCTGTTGCCCCCACCCCTGAACCGATCGCTTCTGAACGCAGCATCGTAACGGAACGGATTGAAAGTGAGGAACCCGCACCATCTGATTATCCCAACTTCTTACACGCCCTTGAGGTAAACGTTTCTCAAGTTGCACAAGAAATTGCGATGCAGTTTGAATCTTTGTCTGAGCAGAGCGACGAGACTGAAGACTTCCCGACGAATGATGATTTTGAGCAGTCTTTAGAAGAATCACCGAGTAGAGATGGGGCGATCGCCGATGGTCGCATTGCTTCCGTCACCTTTGCTCCTGGAGAAGACATTTCTGGCCTGGATGACACCGATCAGGCATTGGCCGACACCCTCGAAGCTCCTTACCAGGAGTTGCCAGGAGATGAAGTGAGTGAGGACGACGAGCCCCAGCACGACGTAACTCAATCTGACTCTTCTGAGACTGACGCGCCAGAGGGCGGTGCGCCAATTGACTCCGGTGTGCCCTTCGAGCAAGAGGTTTATCAATATCTGCAAACCTCAAATGATACGCGCCCTTCTCAAATTGAGTCTGCCCTTGGGATTTCTCGATTTCAAACGGTGAATGCGTTGCGATCGCTCGCTGAACGAGGATTGATCAATTTACATGGCAACCATGCTCCTCGCATGCGCTCCATGACTCAGCCGGATAGTCCATCTCAGCCCCATCTCAGCTCTAACTTTCACCCCAACAGCATGGCCAACCCGTCCATTCCTGCCGCCTCGTCCCCCCATATGGGGTTTCGCCCCCAAATGACAGGAGGTGATTTTGCATGACCGTCGCAATGTCATCCCGTAGTTCCAGTGATGCCCGTCGATTTAGCACAGCGACTCAAGGGTCTACGCTGGCCGATGTCCTCGAACGAGTCCTCGACAAGGGCATTGTCATCGCTGGTGATATTTCAGTTTCAGTCGGTTCGACAGAACTGCTCTCGATTCGGATTCGCCTGTTGATTTCATCCGTCGATAAAGCGCGAGAAATTGGCATCAATTGGTGGGAAAGTGATCCTTACCTTAATAGCCAGAGTCAACAAATGCTTGAGGCCAATCAGAATCTTCAGGCTCGAATTGAAAGCCTGGAAAGCGAATTGCGATCGCTCAGAGCTGCCCCTGAACCTTTTTCTGAAGCTGCTTCTGAGGCTGCTTTGGGGGAACCGACCAATGATTAAAGGCGTCGAATTCTATAGGGGGTTTTGAGCCCCTGAGCATGTGTAAAAACCGTTTATGAGCTTTTAATTATGATTCGCATCAAGACAATGAAGCAAATTGCGACTAGCTCAGCCATCCCCGGCGTGCGGTCGTTGCGAGCCTTGGGGCGATCGCACCAGCTCTGGCTAGACTGTGGGCGCATGACGCAGGCGCGGTGTCAAATTATGGCGTCAGAGGCTCATCGACAGTGGCGCAATCAGATGTGGAAGTAACAGGAGGATCATCCGCGTATGGCAAACACCAAAAAGTACATTGACTCAGAACACTATCGGCAAATGCTTGTTCGAGATGGAGAGCGTCGTTTTCGGGAATGGCATACCGCCTATCTCAACTACCAAAGAGACTTCATCAACAAAACGGCAAGCACTCGATATCTGACAACATCGGAGCAAGACGCCCGTTAAGTCTCGTCTCCAGGTAGATAAATACAGCTTTCGGGGGCATCCTCCATCACGATAATGTACACCGGGAAGCATCTACCGCTTTCTTCAACTCTGTTGCATACACTCCGCTGCATACACTTCGGCAAATAAACCTATGGCCCCGCTTGATGCATCATCGATTCAAAATCTCACGGTTCGTGAAGCAACCAGTCCCCTTGAACTCCAGCCACCTTCTAAAAAAGGGGCTGATTCCGGACTGGCTCCGCTGTTGCTGACGGTGGTTGAGCTGATCCGCCAGTTAATGGAAGCGCAGGTGATTCGGCGGATGGATGCCAATGTGCTGTCTGACGATGAGCTAGATCGCGCTGCCGAAAGTCTTCAAACGTTGGAAGAGCAAGTGCTTAAGTTGTGCGACATTTTTGATGTTGATCCTGCCGATCTCAACATTGATTTGGGGGAGGTGGGCACGCTGCTGCCCAAGTCGGGTTACTATCCGGGAGAAAAATCGAACAACCCTTCAATTCTCGAACTCCTTGACCGACTTCTGAATGTTGGCATTGTGGTGGAAGGCAGCGCCGAACTGGGACTCGCTCAACTCGATTTGATTCATGCCAAACTACAGCTTGTTTTGACCTCGCAACCCATTTCTTCAACCCCTCGAACGATACATTCAACCTCGCTCAACTAATCCCATCGAGTCTGGCCCGATTTGATTAGTCCTATTCTGATAAGCCCAATTTCTGATAAGCCCAATTTCTGATAAGCCCAACTGCTTATTTCACTCAAGCCCTCCTACCCCGCACGTAATCATTATGGTGAACACAACTCTACCCAAGCCCTCCGTCAACGCAGATTCTGACACCCAGCAGGGGGTCTACCTCTATGGCATTCTTCCGGGAAACACCTCTCTAGACATTGATGTTCCAGGACTGGATAAGCAGCCGATCCAAACGCATGCCGTTGATCAGTTTGTATTTCTCTATTCCATTGCTCAACAGGAACGATATCTGGCGAGTCGCAAAAATCTATTGGGGCATGAGCGAGTGCTGGAACATGTGATGTCTCTGGGCTGTCGCAATGTGCTGCCTCTCCAGTTTGGACTGGTGATTGAATCGTGGGACACCGTGTATGAACAACTCATTGCTTCCCATCGCGACAGCTTGATTGAGCTCTTTAAGAAACTGGAAAATCGGCGCGAAGTCAGCATTAAAGTCATGTGGGATATGACTGCTGAGCTAGAAATGTTGATGCAGGAAAATGAGGAACTGCGACATGAGCGCGATCGCCTCGAAGGAAAAACCCTCAGTATGGAAGAAGTGGTGGCCATTGGTCAGGCGATTGAGCAGGCCATGGAGGACCGCAAGCAAGACATCATCAACGCATTTCAATCCGTGCTCGATGGTGATGCCGTCGATGT
>JAYKJC010000308.1:0-9642 GCA_035285885.1 Leptolyngbyaceae cyanobacterium
GCTCACAGCCCACGCCGACCCACAGGACACGCGGATGCCACTGCGCCTTCGGCATGCCTTCAGTCTCTGAAAACCGTCGCTGAACCGGACTAATCCACAGTCGCGCATTGGCGGGTGGGGGAGGAGCAGATGCGGCTGGGTGCTGCGTCCCTACGTCAGGCCAGCCAAACTGAAATGAATGGTGGGGAGAAAGGTGATGCTGCCACAGGTCACTTCCCGCGTCTTGAATAACATGCACAGGTTCTTGTCGGGCGATCGCCCCGCTCACTCCCGTCCAATTGCCACTGCCCCGAGTCCACCCAAAGGGAACGCCCAAAACATCAACCCCCGGCAACTCAAGCCCACTGGATGCGCCAGTCACCACGGCCTGAGCATTCAAGTAGCGAGAAATTTCCTGAGAAAGGCGATCGCCCCCCTGTTGATGCCCCCCACATAGACTCAGAACGAACTGTCCGCTGTCATCGACAACGAGCACCGCTGGGTCTGTTGCTTTACTCGACAGGAGCGGAGCAATCAGCCGCACCACTGCGCCCGTCGCCAACGCGAACATCATTGCGTCACAGGTGTTCCACAGAGCCGCCACCTGTTCTTTCAGTGAGCATCCATAGACCTGAACAGTCGCCAAGCGTGTGTTTTGTTGAGAAAGCTCTGGCGGGCCGAGTTCTAGCTGGGAGAGTAATTTGGGCGGAACCCACAACGTTACCTTTAGATGCGGAGGGAGCTTTTGAAGCGTCTTAAATCCACGGGGAGTGAGGGCGATCGCCGCAACAGATTGCACATCAGAAGAAGTCAAAGAATCCCCTCCGAAATACCTTTGAGAAACAGGCCCATGAGAAACATGCAGACTCAATCATCGTCATGCTGTAGTAGCGTAACACGCACCCACAGTCTCGCACCTACCTTCCTCTTCCCCTGGGTTTAACTCAACCCAGTGTGTGAGGCGCAGCGCCCCACCCATCTATACTTAACCAACGCACTACTTAACCAACGCCCATAGCGCAGTAAGACAAACGACCAGGAATAACTATCCGTCCAAGGGCTTTGTTACCAAAGCCTGATGCAGCTTAGAATAAACGTTAATTCTTACCGAGGAAATTTTACGATGGGAACAACCGCTAGCAAGGAAGTCACTCAAATCCAAGGAGATCATCCTAAAGCGAGTCGTAGTTTTCCCTGAGGAAAATCGACCGTTCTCAAGCTAAACCAGGAGTGAGCGAGTGATGCCATCTATTGACGGATACAGAAAAATCACCCTTGCACAGCGCGAAAGTTTCTTCTCATATCTTTAGTATTGACTCATCAACCACCTTCTACCAGTTAATTCACAGTCGTGAGTCTAGATCCGATTAGAGTTCTGCTTGATCGAATCAGGGGTCGTTCATCCAACTTTCGATCACCGATATTTTTCAGTCTGCGTCTAAAAATTCTTTTAGGCTTTACTGCCTTGCTGACGCTGTTGTTTGCTGGAGCCTTTTATTGGTTTTACGCATTCATGACTGAGAAGATGGTCGAGCGACTCAGAATAGACATGAACTCTACGCTCCTGGGAGCCGCCGATGGCGTTGACGTTGATGAACTCATCTCCCTCTATCAAGACGGAGAACCCAATGCAGAAGGTTTCTCCGATGATCCTCGCTATATCAGACAGATTGAATGGCTTGACACCATTCATCGGGCTGAACCGGAAATGTGGCTGTACACCTTCATCATTGATACCGCCGCCAACAATCGACGGATGGGGCCACCTGCGGTGCCTCCTGATCAGTTAGAAACCATTTATCTCGTTGACCTGTGGGCCAAGTACGATCCGACCAAGGCTGTCAAATTTCTCGAATCGGATACGGCCATTCCTCGTGGAGTGGAAGTGCTCCAGCGCAACATGCTTGTTGAGCATCCAGTCATCTACACAGACAAGTGGGGAACGTGGTTATCCTCAGCAGCACCACTCACCAATGCAGCCAATGAGGTCGTTGCGATTATCGGCCTTGACGTTGAAGCCGACTACGTATTTCAACTGCAAAATGAAATTCGCAACACCGTACTCTTCGCATTTTTCGCCACCTACAGTCTGCTGTTCGTCATCCTTTACGTCACCTCCGATCTGCTAACGCGATATCTGCATACGCTTTCTCAACAGGCTGATGCGATCGCCAAAGGCGACTATCAAACCCCGCCCATCGTCAGAAGTAGTGCATTTGTTGACGAACTGGATCATCTAGCTAAAATGCTAGAAACCATGAAAGAGAGCATTCGCATTCGAGAATCGTTGATTTTAGAAAGCATTCGTTCAGAACATGACATTCAGATTGCGTTACAGCGAGAACGTCACCTCAATGAATTGAAATCAGAATTTATTTCACTTGTTTCCCACGAATTTCGCACGCCTCTGACCGTAATTCGAACTTCAGCAGAGCTGCTGGATCGATATACCAGCAAAATTAGTGAAGAAAAACAGCGCGATTATTTTCAACGCATCCACACAGCCGTCCGGAATATTTCGAATTTAATTGACGATATTTTGACAATCGGACAAGCAGAAACTGGCAAACTTGAAGTTGCGACGAGCCCAATTCACTTAGAACACTTCTGCATCGATCTCATTCAAGAAATCCATTCAACGATCAACGCAAAGAACCGGATTACTTTTCAAACGGAAACAAATCTTTTTGAAGCCCATCTTGACCCAAAACTATTGCGTTCAATTCTACTCAATTTGTTGTCAAATGCCATTAAATATTCTTCGGCTTCTAGCTCCGTCATTCTTTCGTTATCGGGGACTGAAGAGAACGTTACATTTGACATCAAAGATCATGGAATGGGTATTCCTGAAGTTGACCAACCCCATCTATTTGAGCTATTTCATCGCGGATCAAACGTTTCTAACATCAGCGGTGTCGGCTTGGGGCTGGCAATTACAAAGCAGTGCGTTGACTTACTCCAGGGAACCATTACCTTCAGCAGTGATGAGGAAAATGGAACAATTTTCTCCGTTGTTCTACCTCGACATCTAAATTTTGACTAGATAAAATGGTTACATAATTTCTTTTGAAACAATTAAAATTCGTCCGTATTTTAGCCTAGATGGCAGATAAAGAAAGCACAAATTTAAAGCCAACTCCATGAAGTTGAATCTTTCATTAAAGAGCCATTGAAGGCTGATTTAATGACAAGAAATTTAAGTTCATTCCGGGCAAGCTTGTTATTAAAGCTATGGAGGAGCTGAACTTAATGATAGTTTCAAAACTAAACACGCACACAATTCTAATGTCTAGTGCTGTTATTTTCTGTCTCGGAGTGTTACCTATCAGCTATCTAAATTACGATGATGGATCGAGCAATCTAGTTAAAAATGAATGCCATGATCCTAGAACGGGGTGTCCCTACGGATTGTGAGCTGAAAAGTACGCATAGCGTACGACCATACGTTTGTCTGCAGTGTGTTCGTGTGATTTGAAGATTGAACCCAAGCTGAAATCATCGTGAAGAATGGAGTTTGAGGTGTTGCTAAATCCTGAGTTGGAAAAATTGGACTAGAGAAATTGGGTTAGAGAATGATCAGGTTCAAGAATTAAGTGATGCATCTTCCAGGCCATGCCTTTGACTCCAATCTTCATGATGATGAACAGTAATCAATGACCAATGATGATTAGGTATAGCGGTGTGCAAGTGTGTTAAGGGCAAAAAACGGTTGTGTGGGGCGCAGCGTGCCCAACCATTTTTAACCGACGCGCACAGCGCTATAGGTATGAAATCTAGGTGAAATTCTGGGGAGTCCGATTGGGACTCCTTTTTTTTGTCATGATTCTTTTGTCGCGATTTTTTATTGTGCGATTCTCTCAACGTTCCATTGTCCAAAAGCTCCCCAAAAGCTCAGTCAAATGGCGCTTCAGGGTTCCGTGTCAGCCGCTGTGACAGATTCAATGAATCGTTCGTCCATTAAGAACACGCCCCGATCAAAACGAACACTCCAGGCGGTTCCCGATCGCCGCTCAAGAATGGTGCCCTCTTCATTGAGGCGAATCACATCGGGAGGTCGCAGCATCGGCATGGGATCAGCCGTCTTGATGTAGGGCGGCAGTTCCACAATGCGGACGCGATCGCCCACCGATAATCCTGCCTGTTCAGTTGTTGAAACAAGCTCAATAGGCTTCTCATTAGACTCAGTGTGCGTTGGGTTAGGGTCGTCTACCATCAGTGGCACCTTCATCAGAAGTAACGTAGGGTGGGCACTGCTCACCTTACCATTGTCGGGCACCTGAGAGTAGCCTGCATCCCCAAGTTCTGAATCCTCAGGAATAAGGATAAGGATTCAGTAGAACCAACCTCTGGGTGTGGCGGCGCAGCTAGCCGCGCCGCCACACCCAGAGGTTGGTTCAGGTTATTTGATTTCTGTTCCTCAGAAAGTTATGGGGCTTGCCAAACTCGATTGTGGTAGAAGGTGACATTGGCATCAGGGTCAACGGCGCTGCCGTCATGGGCGTGGTCGTGATCATGGTGATGCCCGTGATGGTGATGCCCGTGATGGTGATGTCCATGATGATGATGTCCATGATGATGATGCCCATGAAGAGAATCATCATGTCCGTTCGGTGATGGATGATGATGCCCCCCCGGCGTTGGTTCTCCCATTGCGGCCAGACGAAACTTACACAGCTCACAGTTCATCTGCACTGTTCCGAGTTGAGTCTCGATTTCGCGATCGCGCAAAACGTCAAACAGATTGGGATGCAGCCCCATTTCTGGCAAACAATCAATTTGAACGTGGGGGAGTTGGGTCTGATGGTCGTCAGCAATGTGCTGAATCTTCTTCATCAGCGTTCCGGTAAACAAGAAGTAGGGCAACACAATGATGCGCTTGGGCGCGTAGAACTGTGCCCGTCGAAAACCCTCTTCAAGTCGGGGATGGGTGATGCCAATGAAGCACACTTCTACGGTGTGATATTGGCTCCCCTCCCACACCAGGCGAGCCAGCTTGAAAACATCGCTATTGGCATCGGGATCGCTGGAGCCGCGCCCGACAAACAGGAGCACGGTTTCTTCTCGAGAAATGCCTTTGGGATTGTGCTTGGGCGTGTCGAGGTCAGCTAAGCGCGATCGCCACAGGTCGAGAATGTGCGGAGTGATGCCAAAATGCCGCCCGTAATGAAAGGTGACGTTGGGATGACGCTGACGGGCGCGATCCAATTCATTCGTCACGTCAAACTTATTGTGACGCGCAGCAAATAAGAGAATCGGCAGCACCGACAAGTCTGTGTAGCCTTGCTCGACACACTGATCCACCCCTTGCTGAATGGTGGGCTCCGTCAGTTCTAAAAAGCAAGGAACGACTGGGCGCGATGGGTCGATCGACTGATAGGCCGTAGCAAAATCCAGCAGTCGTTGCCGACCATCTGCATCTCGGCTACCATGCCCCACCAAAAGGACGGGGCGCTGAATCGGTAGCGGGGGGCGATCGCCCATCTTCGCCAGTTCCAGACTCCCCGAATTCATTGAAGATGAACCTTCACCCAGCGAGGGCGAAGGACTAGACGTTGTTATCATTTTTCGGACTCCTTTCCCGTGCAACGCAGGAAATAGAGTGAAGGCATCAAAACTAGCATCCTGGCTGACGATATCGATGCGTCGATATCGAACACAGTTGCGGCACAGCACTGGATTTTTCTACGTCTAGAGCGACTATAGCGATGGTCGTGAACCGCTCTAATCACATGTCCACGACCACTGCCAGAATCATTAGACCGTAAAAGCACCAAGTTTTCCTAGCTTATGATGATTCACATGTGCTCCGTTATCTTACCGCTTGAGCGCGGGATCGGTGCCCAAGTCTTATCAATTCAAGATGATTAGGGCGTGCTTTAAAACTAGCTGAAAGGGTTGTTTTTTCGTGCGCTTTGCGCACGAAAAAACAACTTTTAAAACAGACCCTAGGAATTTTGGAAGCAGTAATGGTTCAAATGTAAACGATTCGCCTACAGAATCGGGTAGAAATAACCCCACCGAGCCATTTCACAGCACTGATTTCACAAATCTGTATGATAGAGCTGTAGCCCATTTCATTCAGCACCAACCAGTTTTGAGGGGTCAGGCTGCGCTCAGCCCAGACGCCCACCTCTTTAGCCACGTCCACCACCACCCCGTTGCAATATGCTTATTCCGCTCAGCCGTAAAAAATTTGAGGAATTGATTCCATTGGCCGCAACCTCCAATCAATATCGATATTTTTGGGGACGCCCCGCTGATCTCCTCCGACGCATTCTCTTCTCACTGGCTGGCGTATTTGCCGCATTGCTGCTGGGCTTCTTCTTCAGAGAAGCTGGTGAGTCGTTTGAAGTTGTGATGTTTATTGTGGGTGCAATCATGGCCTTTTACTGGCTCTGGGCACCCGTTTATCTTGCAACACGACGCAATCGCGAGTATCGCCGCTTTCAATTTAGTGGCTTCTGGTCGGGTGAGGTGGTTGATACCTTCGTCACAGAAGAACTGAAAGGAACTCGTGAAACGGTGGACAAAAGGGGCGATCTTGTTGTTATTGAAGATCGAGAAAAACTGTTTAATTTAGAAGTCGGGGATGATACAGGCTTTGTCGCGACTGTGAAAACGCCTTTGAAGAAGGAGCACCGCAGCATTCGTGTGGGAGACTGGGCAGAAATGGTGGTCATGTCGAACCGCCCCGATCTCTCGCGAATTATGAAAATCAGCGATGTTTTCGTTTCTGATGCCAATCTCTGGGTCAGCGACTATCCCTATCTTCGGCGGGATGCGTTTATGGAAGTCAGTAAGCGCATTCGCCGGGGCTATGATGACCCTCGATATGACGACCCTCAATCCGATGACGCTCCATACGGGAAGCCTCGTTACGGGAAGCCTCGATATAATGACCCTCGTTACGGTGAGCCTCAATACGATGACGCTCGATATAGGGAGCCTCGATATGATGAAGCCCGATATGATGACTATCGCTAAGTGAAATCTGGGCTGACCTGTGCCCAACATCTTCAACGGTGTTGCTGTTTTTAGGTATGAATTGTGTGTGGGAGGCATGCGGTGCATGCTTCCCACACACAATTCATGCCCAGCTATGGATACAGTTACTAGAGATTCAACGACCCAACTGTCTCTAACGGCGATCGCCCTTTCTCGATAGGCTAGGAGAGTCAGCACTTCTTTTCTTCAGTTCCATGGGTCGCTCATCTTCTACCAACGCATCTCGTCCAAAGGAAAGGGTCAAATTCTGGCGTGACCCCGTGTTGCGCGACCTGGAGATGCTGAGCGCGACCTACGTTACCTATTCTTTTGCCCGCCATGCCCATGAGGGATTTGGCATTGCCATTGTAGAATCGGGAGCCATGGAATTCGACTATCGGGGAGAAACCTACATTGCGCCTCCCGGTAGCGTGGTCATCACCGATCCCGAAGAAATGCACACAGGACACGCCGTTCTGGAAACAGGCTGGACGTATCGAACGCTTTTGCCTGCGGCAGATTGGCTCCAGCAGGCCGCAACAGAACTGGCCGAGCGCCCGCGTACCCTCCCTTATTTTTCGTCTCCCCTCATTCACGACCCAGTTCTTAGCCAACGCCTCATCCGTCTTCACCAAAATTTGGAGCAGATGCCGTCGCCCCTAGAGCGCGAATCTCAGTTTCTTTGGGCTATGGCTCAGCTTGTGCATCGCTATGGGGGCGATCGCCCAACCGTCAAAGCCATCGGAGCCGAACACCGAGCGGTACAGACTGTGCGCGACTACCTGATGGCAACTTACACTACCAACATTTCGCTGAATGACCTGGCTGCACTCGTGGACATGCGCCCGTTGCGGCTATTGCGGACGTTTCGGAAACAGGTGGGCTTACCGCCCCACGCGTATCTCAATCAGGTGCGGGTTCACCAGGCCAAACGGTTGATTGCAGACGGGCATCCGATTATTGACGCGGCGATCGCCACCGGATTCACCGATCAAAGCCACCTCCACCGCCACTTCAAAAAGTTGGTCGGCGTCACCCCCGGACAATATGCCCAGGGCTGCAAAAACGTACAAGATTTAGGCCGACGATCTCGCTAATCTAGCAGAACGAGGACTTTCGTCAGTCCTGAGAACACAAGGTTTCGCAGAATGGGAGTGATTCATGGTTGACAGCAGTTCAATGTCTTCAACGGAGTCTGGGCCATCGCCCTTCAAGGCACCCCGCACGCAGTTCTCGCCTCGCAGCGAGTTTTGGGCTGGGGCACGAGATATGTTTCCCCTGGTGGTTGGGGCCATTCCGTTTGGAATTATTTTTGGCACCCTGGCCGTTGGCAGTGGCCTGTCCATTGGGGCAATCCTGGCCATGTCCGCGTTGGTCTTTGCCGGATCATCTCAATTCATTGCTGTCGGCATGGTGGCCTCCGGCACAGGTTGGCTCCTGGTGGTGCTGACAACCTTTATTGTCAATCTCCGACATCTGCTGTATTCGGTAAGTCTGGTTCCCCATGTCAAGAACTTGCCCCACCGATGGAAAACCCTGTTAGCGTTTTGGCTCACTGACGAAGCCTTTGCCGTAGCCATTCGACGCTACGACGCGGGCGATCGCTCTCCCTACAAGCACTGGTACTACATTGGAGCCGCGCTATTCATGTACGCGAACTGGCAACTCTGTACGCTGCTCGGCATCACCATCGGTCAAACCATTCCCAACGCCGCCGACTGGGGACTCGACTTTGCCATGTCCGTCACCTTCATCGGCATGATCGTTCCCTATGTGAGAAACAAGCCTATGGGAATCGCCGTTCTCGTCGCAGGTGTTGTTGCCCTTTTGGCCTACCCACTGCCCCACAAACTGGGTCTCATTATCGCGGCGATCGCCGGAATCACAGCAGGCGTCCTCAGCGAACGCACGATCAGTCCTTCGTCATAAGGGCGTACGCCGTACGCCCCTACAGTCAGTCATGTGTGATTCAGAATTTTTGAATTCATCCTCAGATTCAGCAACGCATGGATTTTAGATTTTGGAATACAGTGACTAACCCCACCTCCCCACCTCCCCACTTCCCCATCTCCCCATCTTCCCCCCTCCCCATTTCCTTACCCACCTACCCAAAAACCTGTCATGAATGAATTTTTAATGATTACCGGAATGGCGATCGCCACCTTTGCGATTCGCTATGTGATGTTTGGAGCCAGCAACCGCATCACCCTCTCTCCTGCCGTGCTGAATGCTCTGCGGTACGTGCCGCCTGTGGTGTTGACAGCCATTGTCGTTCCCGAAGTATTAATGAGCGAGGGATCACTCCAGGTGAGTTATCTGAATGCCCGACTGGTCGGGGCGATCGCCGCTATTTTAGTTGCATGGAAAACAAAAAACTTACTCTGGACAATTCTCTTAGGCATGACTACCTTCTTTCTATGGAAAAGTGGGTTAGCGATTCTGACTTAGCTCTCTTTTTCTTTGCAAAGCTTTCTTTTCGCATCTCATCCGGTTGGGTTGCGACTGATCATCCTTCCCTCTCATTCCGATGGTTAAGCCGTTAGGACGATGATCTCCGTTATTAATTTTTGTAAGGTAAGACGTGAGAGATAAGCTTTGTTAACACCGAAAAGAGGTTCGTCAGATGGATAACGATATACAAGCCCTGCTCGATCAACGAAAACAAAACTGGAGTAAGTT